>NZ_BAAIHN010000023.1:0-46664 GCF_054784775.1 Lacticaseibacillus boliensis | reverse complement strand
TTTGGTTTCGACGCTTAGAGCATAGCATGGGTAGCTTTGTAGGTGTCCTTTTAATTTGTCATTTTAAAAAGGGCCTACACTCTCGGCGTTGGATTTCTCCAACACCAGAAAGTGTAGACCCGTTTTTTCGCTCACACGCGCGCTTTGAACGCCCGGTGCAAGGCGGCATACAAAATCGGCACGACGATTGCCGTTGAGATTGCGTTGATGGTCGCAGACGTCAGGCTCAAGAAACTGGCGACGATGGCGACCTTGAAACTGGTCCCTACCATCAAGGCTTCGACGATCGACACCAGGTAACTGGTGATGATCTTGGTGATGCCGGCGGTGACACTGATGATGATGATTCGCGTGGCGCTCAGATCGCCGCGGCGATCGCGCAAGCCGCGGTACAGACGCGACACGACGATCGCCATGACGGCACATTCCAACACCGTCAACCAAGACGTCGCGGCATAGCCGTTGAGCAGGTCAAAGCCCCCCAGCCCGATCGCTGACGCGACAAAGCCATAAGGTCCACCTAAAAACAAGATGGCCAAGACCATCAAGGTGTTGCCAAAATGAATGAAAGGCTTGCCGACCAAAGCCGGTAGCGGAATGCGTAAGACAGAGATCCCGATAAAAATAATGGCGGCAAACAAGCCAGTGAAGACAAGTTTGCGTAAATTGTTGGTTCGTTGCATCTTTTTCCCCCTACTAAACACTATTGTAGCTGTGCGATCAGCCACGGCAGGTCCGCGACGTAATCGACCCCCATGCGCGGATCGCGAACGGTGGCAAGCGTGCTGATGATCGCCTTAGTGACAAAGGTCGCGGCCAGATCACAGGCTTCTTGCAGGCCGCGGCGGCTGAGCAAGGCGCCGCACAAGACACTGGCAAAGATGTCGCCGGTGCCAAAATAATGCCCGGCAAACCGCCGGTGGCGCAACACCCACGACTGGGCGCCATCGGTACCAACGACGCCGATGCTGCCATGGTCTAACGCCACACCGGTAACCACCACGGCGACGCCAAAACGTTCCGCGACCCGCTCGGCCAACGCTTTGGCCGCGGCTTCATCCCAAGGCTTATCGCGTAGCGGTTCGTCGAGTAACAGTTGCGCTTCCGTGGGATTAGGTGTGATTACCGTGGCTTGAGCCACCAAATCGCGCATGGCGGCCACGTATTCTGGCCCGAAACCGCGATACAGCTTGCCGTCGTCTGCCATCACCGGATCGATGACCCGCACAGCAAGGCTGTGATACTGCGGCAACCATTGCTGCCACACCGCCAACGCAGGCGCACCAAGATAGCCCAATAACAAGCCATCAGGCGCCAACCCCAGCTGTTGCCAATGCGTCAAAATACCCGGCATCTGCGGCGACAAGTCAGCAAACGTGCTGCCTGCAAAACCGGTATGCGCAGACAACAGCGCCGTTGGCAACACATAACAATCCTGGCGCATCGCCGTCAGCAACGGTAGCGCCACGGTCATCGACACCTGGCCGACGCCAGAAAGATCTTGGCTAATGATCACACTCACGATAATCCTCCTTGTCGTGTCACCAATTGTAAGGGAAAATTCTTGCGAATACTAGTTTTTTTCAGAAAATCGTGCTAGCGTGAAGCCTATGGAAAACGAATTCACGATCGGCCAGATGGCGGCCTTGAACGCCACCACAGTGAAGACCCTACGCTATTATGATCAGATTGGCCTCCTCAAGCCGGCCCGCGTCGATGCCGCCAGCGGCTATCGCTATTATACTGTCGCCCAGTTTGAGCGGTTGAACACCATCCAATACCTCAGCCGGCTCGGGCTTTCGTTGGCAACGAT
Source organism: Lacticaseibacillus boliensis (assembly GCF_054784775.1). Taxonomy (NCBI): domain Bacteria; kingdom Bacillati; phylum Bacillota; class Bacilli; order Lactobacillales; family Lactobacillaceae; genus Lacticaseibacillus; species Lacticaseibacillus boliensis. Next base: position 44,851 of record NZ_BAAIHN010000023.1, on the reverse strand, counting down.
CCAGGCCCACTTGGCACAGCCGCACACCGATTCTTTTTTGGCGATGCTGGCGACGCAACGCCAACAGATCCACCACCAGATTGCGACGCTTCATCGCATCGATGCCCAACTTGAAGCGCGGATCGCAGACATCCAAACTGCTGCCCAGGCCCCAGTCGCCCAGCCCTTCACCCAGCTTTTGCCACAACGCAACATCGTCAGGCTCGACACGCCGATCCATCACAACGACGAGCTGGAGTTGGCCTTACGCCGCATGCAAAGCAACGCGGCGATCTACATCGGTGGCGTCGGCCTGTTGCTCGATCAAGCCGCCTTGCTTGACGGCCGCTTCGCGGATTACAGCGGCTTATTCGTCTTGGTGGAAACCAACGACACGACTACCGCGACGTTGCCGGCCGGCGAATACGCCTGCATCAGATTCAACGGCGACCACACGCAAGCCGGTGATTATTACCGCCGACTGTTGAATCAGATCGCAGAACTTAACGCCACAGTCAGCGGCTTTGCCTGTGAGCGCACGATCATCGATCAAGACATCTCAAGCGACCCGGCCGCTTATCGCACCGAGATCCAGATCCCGATTCAGCGTTGACTCTCCTGTTAGAGGAGTGTTTACAATAGCATCATCAACTTCTATTGGAGGACAACATGTTAGGCACGATTTTTAACACCACGATGATCATCATTGGTAGCAGTATTGGCGCCATTTTCCGCAAGGGGATGCGGCCTGCCACCAAAGACATGGTCATGCAAGCGTTGGGGCTGGCGGTCATTGCCATCGGCCTGAACACGACTTTGACCCACATGAAAAACAGCCACTACCCGGTGTTGTTCATCGCCAGCCTCGCCATCGGGGCACTGATCGGCAGCCACTTCGATCTCGACGGCCACTTCAACCATTTGCTGGGGCGGTTTCAAGGCCAGGCGGGCCTGGCTCAAGGCCTCGCCACCGGCGTGTTGCTTTATTGCATCGGGACGCTGTCGATCGTCGGCCCGATCACGGCCGCGTTGAACGGCGACATCACGATGCTGTTAACCAACGGGATGCTAGATGCAGTCACCTCAACAGTCCTTGCCGCCAATTTTGGCATCGGGATGATTCTCGCCGCACCGATCTTATTTTGCTGGCAAGGCGGGATTTTTTTATTGGCGACACTGCTGCACAGCGCCATCTCCAACGCCATGCTCACCGAGTTGTCGATCGTCGGCGGCGTGTTGATCTTGGCCAGCGGCATCAGCATTCTCGGGCTCAAGCCGATCAAGACGCTGAACCTCTTGCCGGCGTTAGCCGTTCCAGTCATTGTCGTCGCGGTGATCCAGGTGTTCGCCTAAACGCGCGATCTTAGAAAACACCACGGCTTCTTGCGCCCGCCCGCTGTAGCCGGCGGTGTGGATGGTGCTGTTTGGACGCATGACTTTGGTGTAGCGCACCTGCGGATCAAACAGATACCGCCCGGCGTTGGCCGCGACAAAACTCGCGGTGAACCAATAATCTTCTGCCAGACGTAGCGACTCATCAAACCGTAGATCCCCGATGGCGCTGCGTAAAAACGCCTTGTTCCAGACATACCCGCCGACCGCCGTGCCGTGTTGAGACACCTGCGCAAACATCTGCGCTTGATCTAACACCTCCCAGCCGCGAGAACGCGACACGCCACCACCCCACCACCGATAACCGACGGTGGTGGCGACCACGCCTTGGCCAAAGCCAGCGGCCAGCGTCTCAACAAAATCCGGCGCCAGCTCGTCGTCGCCGTCGACAAACACCACGGCATCCCCGGTCGCGTGCGCCAGCCCGACGTTGCGCGCGCGGCTGATGCCGCTGTGTTTTGGCAACGCCAGCACGTGCCAATCGGGATGCCCGTCAACAAATTCGGTTGCCACCTGCGCGGACTGATCGGTCGTGCCGTCCAGCACCAACCACAATTCAAAATCGACTGTTTGCGCCGCTACCGTTGCCAACATCGGGGCCAGATACTTCCCTAATTGATAGATCGGAACCACCAAAGAAAGACGCGTCATGCTAAACTCCTCCTTGTCAGACGCCAAGCGTCGAAGTGAGTTTAGTATGACGCGCCTTTTGTGCTGACGCAAAGATTTGCCTATGGTAGCTAGCGGCCGTCCAGCAAGCGCATGAAACCGGCATTTTGCCAGGTTCTTGCCGGCCTTGACAGCTGCAAATCACATCATTTAGCCATTATTTGTTAATCGTATCATCATTTATCGGCTTGCCGTCTTTGCGGTTGTACACTTCGTAGTGATCGAAGCGCGGTCGCAGCGGACTTTCGATAAACAGTGGCACCGTTTCTTCGATCACGTTGGCAAATTCCAAGCCGTACCACTGGGCCGGCGTCGTCGTGATGTTTTGCATGAACAACCGCCCAGAGATCAGGCGCTTTTGCCAGTTTGGAATGTTGTCTGCGGCCAAGAGTCCTGCCGGCTTTTCACCGATGATCACGAAGCGGAAGTCCCCGACCCGCCGGTTGCGGATGGTCGAGTAAACCGGCGCTTGCGGTGCCAAGATGCCGGCGTCTAACAAGTCGTTGATGATCTGACGGATGTAGACGTTGACGTGTTGCGAACACCGGAAGCCCAGGTAGAGTTGCACCGAGACGACGTTATTGGTTTTCATCATGTCCACAGTGTAGTGCATGTCCCAAGGCGAATCGGTTTCGTTGACCGTCACGAACCAGTAGACCTTGGCACGCTTAGGTTGCTTGTCGAGGATCGAATACATCGTGGTACGCTTCAGCCGATAGCCCGGCTTGACCTTGGTCATATACACCAGGTTGGTCGTCAGCATCGGAATGCTTTCATCGTTGGCAAGCGCCTGTAGCTGGCCGAGGTAATCCGTCAAGGTGACATATTCGGACTCGTCTTGATACTGCTCGCGGAACTTGTTGCCAAAATACCACACCACCATGATGCCCAAAATCAACAGCATGATGAGCAAGGTGATATAGCCGCCCATGATGAACTTGGTCAGGCTGGCAACCAGGAAAATGGCTTCGATCACCGCAAAGAACCCGGCAATGACAGCCGCCCGCACCCTGGAGCCGTGCGAAGACAAAAACTCGAACAGCAACAAGGTCGTCATCAGCATCGTGACCGTGATGGCCAAACCGTATGCCGCCTCCATATGCTCAGAGGTCCTGAAGAAGCCCACGATCCCAAGCGTGACCACGCACAAAAACCAGTTGACCAAGCCAATATAGATCTGACTGCGGGTGTTGTTGGGATGGCGAATCGTCATCTTTGGCAGGAACTTCAGCCCCACCGCTTCATTGACTAAGGTGAAGGAGCCTGTGATCAAGGCCTGGCTGGCAATGATCGCGGCAAACGTCGCCAATACAATCGCCACCGGCCGCAACCCGCTAGGCAGCATTGCGTAAAACGGGTTGATCGTTTCCAAGCCGCGATAAGCTGCGTCTTGGGCGTGGTTCAACAGCCAAGCGCCTTGACCAAAATAATTCAGCATCAACATCGCGTAGACAAACGGCCAGGTCAGATAAATGTTTTTCTTGCCGACGTGCCCCATGTCTGAGTACAACGCTTCGGCCCCGGTCGTCGCCAAGAAGATACTCCCTAATAGGAAGATCCCGACTTTGTTGTTCGGGCTGAACAAGACTCTGATGGCATACACCGGCGACAGCGCCTTTAAGATCTCCAGATGTGTGGTCATATGTAGGAACCCGGCGATACCCAAGAAGCTGAACCAGATCAGCATGACCGGTCCGAACAGCTTCCCGATGCTGGCGGTGCCGGCCTTTTGGATCATAAAGATGCCCAAAATAATGACCGCCACGATCACCATCACCACGGTTTGGGAATTGGAGAAGATGAAGCGCCCGAATTGCTGGCCCTTCAACCCTTCGATCGCACTGGTGACCGTCACCGCCGGCGTCAGCGTGCCGTCGGCCAACAACGCCGCGCCACCGACCAAAGCCGGCACCGCCAGCCACCGTCCGCGATGGCGGACCAAGGCAAACAGCGCGAAGATTCCGCCTTCACCTTTGTTGTCTGCCTTCATGGCGATAATGACATACTTGATCGTCGTCAACAGCATCAAGGTCCAGAAGATCAACGACACCGACCCGATGATATAATCCGGCCGCAACGCGCCGACAGAACCGGCATCGCCGATGATGGCGTTCATGACGTAAAGGGGGCTGGTCCCGATGTCGCCATAGACGATCCCCAATGTGATCAACAGCCCTGCCAATGACACCTTTTTCTTTAAAGCCAAAAACGATCCCTCCTTGACAAACATCAGTGGTTTCACTATACGGCGTTGACCGGCTAAACACAATCTTGCACCACAAACTAGCGACGGTTATGATGAAAAAAGGGGGTGTGTTATGGATACGAAAACCAAGATCGAAGATGCCACCAAGCGCTTGGTGGTCAGCCAGCCTTTTGCCAACATCAACGTCACCACGATCATGCAGGTGGCAGGCTTGCGGCGGCAAACCTTCTATGATTACTTCCGCGATAAATACGACGTGTTAGGCGAGATCTACGCCACAGAAGTCGCCCAAGCGGCTCATTATTGCGGCCATTATCAATATTGGCCGCAAACCGTCGCCAGCATCGTCGCCTATTTTGGCACCAACCGCGCCTTTTACCAGCGCGTGTTGACGATCGACGAACAAAACGCCCCAGAACAGATCATCCAGACCCACCTGCAAAACATGGTCGCAGATATTTTTAAGACCATGGGTGACGCCGAACAGGTGATTATCGACACGCAGTACTGTCAGTTTCTCAAGACGATGCTTGGCGACGCGCTGTTGGCCGGCATCAAAGCCTGGCTGCTGGCAGAAGCGCCGGTCACCATCGCCCAAGAAACCGCCAACCTGCAGGCCTACATTCAAGATGGCATCAACGGGTTTTTGTTGCGGGCACGCAGGCTCCAAGTCGTCGACGGCCGCTCATGAGCGTTGTTTCAGCCACTCAAAACACCAACAGCTCTGCATCGCGATCCTACAATCGCCGTGCAGAGCTGTTGATGTTTTCAATCGCTGACGGCCAAGCCGAGATAGCGCGCCGCCAGTGCCGCGGCTTGTTCGCTGGTGACATGCAGGCCGCGCAACTGTGTGGCATTGGCCTCGATCGTGGTGAAGTCGCAAGTCGCCACATCGATGCCTAACAGCCGCGTGCCAAACAACCCGAGGCCGTCAATCATGCAATGATCAAATCCCAGCTTGGTGGCGTGGACCTCGCTGAGCTCTGCCCGCTCCAGGCGGCAATCTTTGAAGCTGACGGTTTTTAAGGTCGCCTCGGGCAACCACGCCAGCGTCATCTGACACTCGTTGAATTGCACGTTGGCCGCATAGCAGCGCGTCAAGTTGGTTCCGACCAGGCGACACTGGTCAAAGCGCACGCGGTACAAGGTCGCTTCGCTGAGGTCGACATTGGCAAAGTCGCAATTGTGAAACACCACGTCGCTGGCTTCGAAGCGTTCCGCCTGTAGCGCGGTGAAGTCGACGTGCTCGACGCGGCTGTTTTCGATCGTCGGGTGGTGCAGCCAAGCCTTGGTGGCATTGTCGTTGCAAAGCTTGCAACCGTTGAGATAAGGGTCTTCTCCCTCCCAATCTGCCAAACTTGCCGGCGTCAGCTCAGCTTGAATCCTCGGTTCCTGCATGGATTTCCTCCTATATGATAGACTTGGTAGTGAATGATAATAAAGGAGTTACTATGACGATTACCCACATTTTTTCAGACATGGACGGCACACTGTTAAACAGCGCCGGCCGCCTCACTGCCACCAACGCCCAACTGATTCAAGACGCGCACCTGCCGCTCACGCTGGTTTCTGCGCGTGCCCCGATCGAGATGGCACCAGCCATCACCGGCTTACATCTCACCGGCCCGCAGATCGCCTTCAACGGCGGTTTGATTTTTCGCCCAGACGACGGCGCCTTCACGCCGCTGGTCCAAGCGCCAATCGGAAAAAACGCCGCGCACACCTTGTTGCACGCGATTCAAGACCAGTTTCCAACTGTCAGCCTGAGTTTCTACGACCGCAAGCACTGGTACACGCCACGCATCGATGAAGGCATCCGCTACGAGCAGCGGCTGACCGAACAGGCCCCGGAGCTGCGGGTGTCTGCGATCGAAGACGCAGATCACCTCACTGTTTTCAAGCTGATGATGATCTGCTTTGACGCCGAACAGATGCAAGCGTTAGTGACTTACCTTCACAGCCTACACGTTTCAGGCGTTGCCATCCAGCGATCCGGCGACGCTTATCTGGAAATTACCAGCGCCCAGGCATTAAAATCCACCGGCATTCGCTACATCTTGCAAGCCGCCGGGCTAAAACCGGAAACCACCGCCGCGTTTGGCGACGGGCATAACGACCTGCCCATGTTAACCCTCGTCGGGACGCCGATCGCCATGGCCAATGCGCAACCCGAGGTGCTGGCCGCCTGCCAATACACCACCTTAAGCAACGATCAAGACGGCGTCGGCCGCGGGATCCACCGCTTTTTGCTGGGCTAAAACCATGCCAACACCATGGTGAGCGCATGCCAGATCAGCGTGCAGCCGTAAATCGTCACGATGGTCCCGGAAATCAGGTTCAACCACAACAAAAACCGCCGCGGCAGGCGGTTTTTGAGGATGCCGATGATCAAGGTCACCCCGAAAAACCACAGCGCCGTGCTGGTCAACACCCCGAGCAAGAACGGCAACACCTCACCGCTGGCCAGACTGCTGCGCATCGCACCGAAGGAAACGCTGGTGTCGATGATTGCCTGTGGGTTGGCAAACGCCACCGCCCAGGCCGCCAGCCAGGCTTCTTTGAGTGGCAACGGCTTGGCCGCCCCGTCCATGGTAGTGGCGTTGGCCCCGCGCACGATCCCGATGCCCATCCACACCACGATGCCGCCGCCGATTAGCAGAATCAACAGCTTCAGCCACGCGAAGCGCTCGATCAATGCCCCCATGCCCAAAAACGCCACCACCGTCAGCGTGGTATCCGCCAGCCACACGAAACTACAGATCAGCATAGCCCGGCGTAAACGGTTGGCCATGGCCGAATTAAAGACAAACAGGTTTTGCATCCCGATGGAACTCACCAGTGCGATCGAGACCAACAACCCTCGAAGGTAAACAGCTAACATCATAATCCCCCTATAACGCCAAAAGGCATCCACCCCACGATCTTCCGACGCAATGCGCCGTGCCTCCGATCGTGAGGTGGATGCCTAAGTTGCGTGCCCGACGACACCACAACCCAATAGCGATTTAATTGATTATCATGTTAGCTGACCTAACAGCCACTGTCAACGCCAAATTACTTCTTCAACAACTTCTCGGCCAAGGCCTTGACCTCGTCGTCGGATTCGTCAAGCAACGGCTTCATTTGCTCTTCTGTCTTAACGGTATCCTTAGCGTTTTGTTCCATGTAGAAGTTCCACAAAGCGTCGCGTACAGGCGTCTCATCGTCGCTCCAATCGAATACCGCGTTCATAGGCTGATCCAACACTAATGTCTTCTCGACTACTGCTGCCATAATTCAATTACCTCCACATATTTTTTCTTGCTTACAAGTACATTATAGTCCTTTTGCTGGATTATGGCACAACTAAATTAGCACTTTGGCGAACTGATTGCTAAATCGATTTTTCTCATTCATTCGCACCTCTCCCGCACACAAGCGCCCCTGCACCGGATTCGGTCGACCGAATCCGGTGCAGGGGCGCTTGGGCGATGGGTTTAAACGTCAAGCAGCGCTGGCTTGCCCAGCAAATAACCTTGAACCACATCGCAAGGATAATCTTGGCGAATCCGTTGAAATTCCGCGTCGGTTTCCAAGCCTTCGATGGCGAGAAACTTGTGGTTGGCCTTGGCCAGGTCGTACCAATAGTCGAGCTCGTCTTTGATGTCATCGATCGTCTTGAACGGCCGAAAATTCTGCAAGGCAAATTTGTATTCCGCAACAGAATCGCCCATCTGCAAGACCATCTGTGGCGTATTTTGCCCGGTACCCACATCATCGATGCAGACCAACAGCCCCGCGTCTGCATAGCGCTGAGCCGCCGCTACCAGCTGAGCTTGCGTCACGCATGGCGCCACGCGCTCGGTCAATTCAATGAACAAACGCAACTTGGTGTGTTCCTCGATGCGCAATACCATCGCCATGTAAGCCGGATCGACGAACTGATCTTGCTCCAAATTGAACGACAACATCGTGATATTGTCCGGCACGACTGCCACGATCTGCGTCAACAATTTTTCAATGATCGGTGCTGACAGCTTGTTAAAGTCTTCTGGCAACACCCAGCGCTCATCGCGCCATTCACGAATAAACAGCTCATAGCCAATCGGTTTTTGATTATCTGGATTTAAATCAAACTTTGGCTGTCCAAAGAAACGGAACATCCTCATGCCTCCCAATGCACCAATAAAATAAAATACGACCTGAACATGTCTTTCTCATGTGCGGGTCGTATGCTCGATTTCTCGAACTTGAGCAGGTTACTATTGTCTGCGTCACCGAAGCCGATAACGCTATTTGTTTACAAGTATAAGTATAGCCGACGTTTGCCGGGCACACAATATAATTAGAAAAAATTTCGCCGATAGTGATTCGTCGTCTCGACTAGCTACCACTGACTTCGAACGGCTCGTACAAGACGTCTTCCAAGCGTGCCTGGTGGGCAAACAAGTATCCCTGCAGATAATCCCCAGGATAACGCGCGGTCAACAGCGCCAGTTCGATGTTGGATTCGATGCCTTCCCAAACCAGCAACTTTTTTTGTTGTTGCGCCATCTCGGTCCAAAACTTCAACTGTGGCGCCAACTCGTTGACCGATGAAATCGGCCGGAAGTTTTGGAAGGCAAACTTGTACTCGGTGATGTAATCGTTCAGCAACATCACCAGCGCCGGCGAGTTCTGCCCGGTGCCCACATCATCGATGCAAACGGCAAGTCCGCAGGCGGCAAAACGCTTAGCCGCGGCCAATAACTGCTTGGCGGTGACGTCTTTGCCAATGCGCTCGGTCAGCTCGGTATACAGCGTGATGTCGGTGTGCCGCTGGACGCTGGCAATCATCGCCGTGAACGCCGGATCGATAAACTGCGCCTGTTCCAGATTGAACGACAACAACTCGATGCCATCTGGCATCTGCGCGATTGTTTGCCGCAACAGATTGTTCAGCGTGAGCACCCCGATGCCGGTCAACGGATCTGGAATCTGCCACCGCCCATTGCGCCATTGCCTGATGAATAACTCATAACCAACGGGTTCGCCATACGACTTAGCCATAGAATATTTAGGTTGTGCAAAAACCGTATACACACTGTCACCTCCAAGATGATTCACCCTACCCAATACACAAGAAAATAAAACGACCCGAACATGTCTCTCTCATGTGCGGGTCGTATGCTCGGAATCATTCCGAACTTGAGCATTTTTTCTGATGTTTGAATAAGTCTATTATACACAGCTAATAGGTAAAATGCTACAAAAAAATTTATCTATTTACGAGTTTCTTCTACGCAAGGCGTACACTCTCGTCAAGCACCGCCGCGACGGCCTCTATCAGCTTTTGCCTGACGGCGCCATTGTGCTGTATGATGGGCACAACATGATTCGAGGAGAGAAAATTATGGCCATCACATTCACCTATGCCACTCACGCCCAACTGCCGGCGATCGTTGCTATCTACAACCAGGCCATTCCCGGCCGGCTGGCGACCGCTGACCTCAAACCCGTCACCGTCGCTGACAAAGAAGCGTGGTTTGCGGCCTATAACCATGACCGCCGTCCGCTGTGGACGATCAACGTCGACCACCAGCTCGCCGGCTGGGTCGGCCTGGAGTCCTTCTACGGTCGGCCGGCATATAACCACACCGCAGAGATCAGCATCTACATCGCCGATGCCTTCCAACATCACGGCCTCGGCCAGCAAGCCTTGGACTTTGTCGCCACCCAACTGCCCCGGCTTGATCTGGACACACTCGTCGCGTTTGTCTTTTCCCACAACGCCGCCAGCCAAGGCTTGTTCGCCCGCAACGGCTTCCAACGCTGGGCCCACCTGCCCGACGTCGCCTTAATGGACGACCAACGCCGTAGCCTCGACATCCTCGGCAAAAAATTCAACTAGCTTCAGACACGTCACCTCTCATTAAAGAAGTGGCGTGTTATCGTCTTTAAACACTATCGTTGTCCGGTAGCGTAAGCATTCGGTGTTGGGTAGACCAGTAAGCTGTCGGTGCGGGCGAAAGCGACTCCAGCAGGCTTCAATCTGACGTGGAGAGGGTGCTCGGCGGAGCTAACTTCGTCTGCGACGAAGTTGATCTCCACCTGCGCTTGGCTGTAGGCGACAAGTCGCCAACAGCCATCTCACCACGTCAGATTGACCTGCTTCCGTCACTTTCGCCCATACCCTGGATTCTACGTATCAGGATCGTATAGTGTAACGGACAAGCGGGTTGTCGCACGCTGTGAATATGGTGCAACAAATGAATTATCAGTCACTATCTAATGTTTCTAGCCTCAGAAATTGCCACTTAGGATATTTAGGACACAAATGTAAGGACGGGGTGCGCGGAAGACAGATATGGCTCAGGCGCGACATTGTTGTTGGTGGCTTGCCACCTACAACAACGGCGTCGAGGGAGATCCACTCGTAGCGTAGCGGAGAGTTAGCTCCCGAGCGCCGCGCACCGTTCCAGCCATATCTGTCTGTAGTGCACACCGTCCGGGCCTATACCACCATCCAAAACACATACCAAAGAAGACTTACGCTGCCGGACAGCGTTAGATCAGAGCTTAGCATCAGGCTTGACTCGTGGTGACCAAGGTCGCTTCATATAGACATCCCCCTCGCTTAGTTCAGCTAGCATCTGAGCCAAGCGGCGTTGTTTAGTTGCGGGTTGTTTGGCGCGGGCGATCCAGTTGAGATAGTCTGTCCGCTGATATTGCGGCCGTTCCACGAATGCTTCGGCCACCCCGGCAGTTGCCATGGCTTGGGCGATCGCTTCTGGAACCGGCACGACCGCGCGGCGCTTGGGCGGCGTGTGCAAATCAGCGTGTGCGAGCCGGTAGCGGGCAATGCGCGTGATCAGATCGAGCGGTAGCGGCTGGTCATAGGCAAATTGAATCGCGCCTTTGGACGTCGGGTAGGCCTTGAGTTCATTGGCAAACGCCGCGATCGGGGCGGCGGTTGGGTAAAAGCCAGCGTGGGTCTTGTTGGTCCCGAAATACACCAGCACCCGCTGCTGCCACAACGCCGGCATGCCATAGCTGATCCGCTCCTCAGCATCTGGCAGGACCGCCTTTAACGTCTCATACAACGCTTGCAGGTGTGGCTGGGCGACAGGTTGTTGGGCTTGAATATAGTCTGTGATCACCGTCATGGTGGCAACCTCCAATTTTTTGTTGATGCTTGTCTACAAAGTACCATATCCAGACGTCTTCTTGTTGGGAGGAGGGGAAAAAGTTGCGCGCATCTGCATTCGATCAGCACCTGCTGGCATTAGGACAGCAGGTCATCGCCTTACTGCTTGCCCGCGGGATCAGCCAAGCCGACGCCAGCCTACCGCCGCGCGATGGTCACCGGCAAAAGCGAAGCCCTCAGGCAACTCGCCAAGGCAGATTACGTCGTCGGCACCAGCATCGGGGCCACCGCAGATCGGGTTCCCTATATTTCTCCAACGCGATGAGCGTGGTACACTGAAGAAAATCCATTTCAAGGAGCGAGTATATGCCTTTTCAACAAGTCTTCACGCTGTGGGTGCTGTACTTCTTCGCTTATGCCTTCGTCGGCTGGGTGTGGGAGTCAGGCTATGTCAGCGTCCAAAAACGCCACTGGGTGAACTCCGGTTTCCTCAACGGCCCGATCATCCCGGTTTACGGCTTTTCGATGATCGCCGTGCTCGCCGCCATCGCCCCTTTTCAAAATAACTTGTTGGTGTTATACCTCGCTTCTGCGGTGGTGGTGACGATCATCGAATATCTCACCAGTTGGCTGATGGAGCTACTGTTTCACGCGCGGTGGTGGGATTATTCCAAGGTCCCCCTCAATCTCAACGGCCGCGTCGCCTTACCGATCTCTGCTTTTTGGGGACTGGGCGTCGTTGTGATCGTCAAGTTCATCCACCCACTGGTCGCCACCGCTGTGTTGTGGCTGGCCGGCCATTACGGGATCTTCGCGGCGATTGTGCTGATCGCCGGCGGCATGTTCGACTTCGGCTTCACGCTGGCCAATGCGTTGGCCTTTGGTGCTGCGACCAAGCGCGTGGGCGATGCCATCGAAGCCAAGAAAGCAGAACTGCGCGAAAAACTCGACACCCAGCGCGATTGGCTCGAAACCTATCGCGAAGATGCCAAGTTGCCACACCTCAACGCCGTGCAACGCCGGCTGGTCCGCAGTTTTCCTAACTTGCAGCTGCGCGATACGCGCACCCCGCGGCAAGATTTTGAAGACCTGATCAACCAGCTCAAGCAAAAGCGTCACAACGACAAAAACTGAACATGCAAAAACGCGCCAACATCACAACCGTGGTGTTGGCGCGTTTTAATTTGGTCAGTTCCCATGCAACAGCATGTCCAAATGGGGAATGCCGTCTTCTAAATAAGTGGCAGACACCGGCTTGAACCCGAAGCTGGCATAAAATGCCTGCAGGTAGGCTTGCGCCTGGATCAACACTCCTTGGTTTGGATACAGGCGCTGGATCTCGGCTAATGTCGCTTGGACCAACTGGCGTCCGAGGTGTTGATGTCTGGCCTTAGCCACCACCAGAACGCGGCCAAACGAGAGATGCACGCCATCATCGTGGGGAATAATGCGCGCGTATGCCACCAGTTCGCCTGCTTGCAGCAACATCACGTGCCGCGCAGTTTGGTCTTTGGCGTCGACTTCCTGGTAAGGGCAGTCTTGTTCCACCACAAACACGGCGATACGCGCTGCCATGATCGTCAACAGCTCCTGTGGGGTAAGTTCATTCGTCTCTTTGATCGCAATCGTTGTCATTAGGCTTCCTCCCAGAAGCCATCTTACCACGCCATCAGGCTTCTTGGCGCGCCAACCATGCCGTCAAGCCCAGCGCCCCTAGACTGAATAAGATCCCGCCCCAAGGTGTTGCCATCAGCTCCCAGTGGTTGAGCAATTGCCCACCGATAAAGCTTGCGCCCATGACCCCGACATTAAACGCGGAAATGTTCAGCGCCGAGGCAAGTTGCGTATCTTCAGGCAGCGCCTGCTCGGCCGCCTGCATGACCACCAACTGCAACCCAGGCACGTTCATGAACGCCAACAGCCCCATCGCCAGTAACAAGAACAACCCGACGCCGGTGTTGGCCAGTCCAAACAACATCGCGATCATCACAACAGTCAGCGCGGCAAACATTTTGACCAACGCGTGCAACGGCCGGTGGTTGGCGAACTTGCCACCAAGCGTGTTGCCGACCGCCACTGCCAAGCCATAGAACAACAACAAAATCACAGTGGCGCTGGCATCAAAACCCATGCGTGCCAACATGGCAGAGATATAAGTGTAGACTGGGAAGCTCGCCCCGTAGCCCAGTGCCGTGATGATCAAGCTGGCCCGCACCTGCGAATCGCCCAGCAAGCGCCACACCCCACCGCGGCGGCCAGTTGCCGGCTGCGGCAAGTCGTTAGGCACCAATAACCAATTCAACAACAGTGCCACGACACCGAATACTGCGATAAAGCCAAACGCCAGCCGCCAACTCGCATGCTGGGCAATGAACGTCCCCAGAGGCACCCCGGTCACGGTTGCGACCGTCAGCCCGGTAAACATCGTGGCAATGGCGCTCGCTCGGCGGTCTGCGGCTACAACCGAAGCCGCGATCATCGTCGCAACGGCCATGAATAGCCCGTGGGCAAAAGCGGAGATCACCCGCCCGACCAGCAACAGCCAGAAGTTAGGCGCCAAGGCCGTCGCTAGATTGCCGATCACAAAGGTAACCATCACGGCCAACAACAATGCCTTGCGAGGCACACGGCCGGTTTTTGCTGTCAGTAACGGAGCGCCGATCATGATCCCGGCCGCATAGACCGACACGGTCAATCCGGCGGTGCTCAAGCGCACGCCAAACGCCGTGACCAGCAACGGCATCACCCCGACGGAGATAAATTCGGTCATCCCGATGGCAAAAGCAGACAGTGCCAGCGCCAACAACGTCCAAGTAGCGGTACGAGAATGCGTAGAAGTAGTTTCCATATTGTCCTCCAGATGTTTTTCTTACAAAAAACAAGTATAATGATCAGGGATATTTCCGCAATTACGCACTAATAAGTGCTGTACGTACCAAAAAGTACCTATCCCAAGGAGGACCTTATGCAAACTTATAACATTGGTGTCGAAGCGACCATGGCGATCATTGGCGGCAAGTGGAAGCCCATCATCTTGTGTCACCTGCGCCACGGCGTCATGCGCACCGGAGAGCTCCGCCGGGCCATCCCCAACATCACCCAAAAAATGCTCACGCAACAACTACGTGAGCTCGAAGCCGACGGGATCGTCCACCGCCATGTTTACAATCAGGTGCCGCCGCGCGTCGACTACTGCCTGACCGAACGCGGCAAGAGTCTCAACGGCATCTTGAGTGCTTTGTGCACTTGGGGCGAGCACAACATCGACGAGCGCCGTGCCAACGGGGAAGCCATCACCCTCATCCATCGCGACGACGTCAAGCTGACCCCTACTGATGATTAAGCCGATGCAAAAGGCGTGTGCCACCAGCCACACGCCTTTTGCGGCTCTACATATGATCAAGTCCTGCGCCGAAACAGCCACAGCCGCCGGAACCCGACTTGCATCACCACCAAGGCCAACACGATCAGCGCCCCGCCAATCAACAGGTCCCAGGTGAACGGTTCGAACCCAAACACGACGGAAAAAATGCTACCAAACATCGACTCGGTCATCAAGATCAGCCCCGCCGGTGTCGGGTCTGTGTAGCGCTGACCGACCAGCTACAGGGTCTGCGCGCCAAACGACGACACGATCCCGAGAATGATTACCGGCAACAGTCCCGCCTGCCAATCGACGCCGGCATAGGTCCCGCGTTCAAACAGCGCACTCCAGATGAGCCCAAACGTCCCTTGCGTTAACCCCAGCATGAATGCCAAGATCCAGGGACTCGATTCGGTGACGACGCCAAAATACACGATCTGTAGCGCATAGAAAAGCGCAGACACGATCGTCAACAAATCGCCCAGATGCAGACTGAGGCCATGTTGAAACACCCCGGTCAAAAACGCCATGCCGATCATGCAGATCACGATCGCGACATAAGCCTTGCGGACAGGCCTTTGCCGGAAAAACAACCAGACGATAAACGGGATCATGACGACATAGATCGCGGTCAAAAACGCGTTGTTGGCCGGCGTCGTATACATCAAGCCAATCGTCTGCAACTGATAGCCCAAGAAATTGATCGTGCCGGCGATCAGCCCCACCGTGAAGTCGCGCTTGTTCATCTTGTTGATGGTCTGATGGAAGAACGCGTAGGCCAACCCGGCATAGATCAGCCCGCGGATGCCGTTGATCAACCCGGCGTGCATGCCGGCGTTGGTCGCCTGTTTGCTGAAAAGATACCCCGCACCCCAGATGATGGCCGCCAGTAGCAACATCAAATTGGCCTTCGTTTTTGTGATCCGCACCCGATCTCCTCCTCAATCCGTTCACCACACCGCCTTGGCGGTGCGATATAATCGATTACGCCCACCAGCGTAACACAACTAACGGGTTTTCAACCATTGGAAAACATTTATCGTTTTCTCATGAGATTTTTAGGTTATAATGTATGCCATAGATTCTAAAAGGGGGAACCATTATCAATACGCTCATTCGACTTTACGCCCCATTCTTTGAGGCTTCAGACTGGCACGCGGCGGTCATGACCGGCGCCGGCTTAATGACCATCTTGACCTTGGCCATCATGGAATGCCTGTTGTCAGTCGACAACGCGGTGGTTTTGGCCGCCCAAACCGCCACCTTAGGCGATCCGAAGAAGGAACATTCCGCTTTGATGTGGGGGCTTTGGGGCTCATACATCCTGCGCTTTATCGCCATCGGCCTAGGCAGTTTCTTGATCAAGTTCTGGGCGATCAAGGCTTTAGGCGCGGCTTACCTGCTGTGGATGTCGCTGCACTTCTTCTGGGAACAACACAACCCCAAGCCCGAAGAAGAAACGACCGCCAAAGCGCATTCGTTTTGGGGAACCGTCGCCGCGATCGTTTTCTTAGACTTTGTCTTTTCGATCGACTCGATCCTCACGGCGCTGGCGATCGATAACAACCCGGTGATCGTGTTGATCGGGGGCATGATCGGGATCTTGGCCATGCGGTTTGTCGCCCAAGGCATGATCGTGCTGCTCGCCAAGGTGCCCGAGCTATTGTACATGGCCTATGTCTTGATCGGCTTCATCGCCGTCAAGCTGGGCCTAAGTCTTCCCGCCATCGGGATCGAAGTGTCGAACACATTCTTTTCGATCTTCGTGCTCGTCGCGTTCATCGCCACGTTAGTCATCCACCGACTGCGCAACCAACCTAAAAAAGGAAAGCAGGTCAACCCAGATGACCCATCTATCAGACGGTAAGCTGTATCTGCCCAACGACCCGGAGCTCATGGCCGAGCAGTTGCACTATCAAGATCTGCAGGCGCAATACAACCAGACACTTCCCAGCCAACAGACCCAACGACGTGACTTGCTCCAGCAGATGTTTCATACCATTGGGGACGACTGCTACATAGAAGCCCCGCTGCATGCCAACTGGGGCGGCCACCATGCGGATTTTGGCCACAACATCTACGCCAACTACAACCTGACCATGGTCGACGACGACCGGATCACGGTCGGCGACAACACGATGTTTGGCCCCAATGTGACGCTGGCGACAGGAAGCCATCCAGTGTTGCCGGAGTTGCGCGCCCGCGGTTATCAATACAACCTCCCGATCACAATCGGCCGCAACTGCTGGCTCGGGGCCGGGGTAATCGTTTTGCCCGGCATCAGCATCGGCGACAACACCGTCGTCGGCGCCGGCAGCGTCGTCACCCACGACCTGCCACAAGACGTGGTGGCGGTGGGCAATCCCGCCCGCGTCTTGCGTGCGATCAACGCCGAAGATCGCGAATTCTACGCCAAAGGGCGGCGGATCGACTGGCACGACTTATAAATCAAAAAACTGATGGCGGCGGTATCCGGATCTGGATATCGTCACCATCAGTTTTTTTATGCCAAGATCGTTTGGTACAGCGTCGTGAGTGTCGCCGGCGTTAGCGTCGCGGGATTGTTGGCCAGACGCTGTTCATTGACGGCTGCGGCCAGTTCCGCCGCAGCCTCTGGCGTGGCGTCAAGCTTGGGCAGGTTGAGGCTGGCAACCAGGTTTTGATAAGCGGTCAAGCCGGTTTCCGGCGTGCCGGCAAGCATGATTCCCAGGCTGGCAAAACAATCTGCGAGGTAAACTTCTCCGCGCGGATGCCGCCAAGATTCCGGATGCTCGAGCATGTAGCGCCACACCACCGGCAGACACAGCGCAACGGCATGCCCATGGGCGATATGATAGCGATGTGTCAGCCCGTAGCTCATTGCGTGAGCGCCGGTCGTTGTGGTGATGGCGATCGCCTGGCCTGCCAGATGGGCGGCCTGCATCACCGCGTCTTGGGCCTGCAAGTCGTCTGCCATGTAGTCGCGATAATTGCGCATGATCGCTGTGATCGCCTGCCGGGAATCGGCCTGACTTGCCGCCGTTGCGGCCTGCGACCAAAAGGATTCGATCGCCTGGCTCAGCGCGTCTAACAGGCCACACGCCCGCTGATAAACCGGCAGCGTCGTCAGCAATTCTGGTGCGAGCAAAGCCACGGTGGGGGTCAGCCACGGTGCTTGGACCGAGCGTTTGCGGCCGTTGCGATAAACCACCGCAAACGGCGTGGCCTCGCTGCCGGTACCTGCCGTGGTCGGGACCGCGATATGGGGCAAGGCGTTTTGTCGCAACGGCTGGTCGACGACCGGGGCCTGTTGCACGCCTTGAAAGGCCTTGATGCACTTGGCAACATCGATCGCACTGCCGCCGCCAAGCGACACCAGACCGTCGCAATCCCCTAGCGCAAACTGGGCCATGCCCGCAATCACCTGACGGTCGCTGGGGTTCGGGGTAAACTGTGAAAATTGCGCATAAGGCCGCAACCAGTTGACGATCTCGGGACGATTTTTGATTGCTTCGTCACACACCACCAACGGTCGGCGACAGCCGGCATACTCAAGCGCCGCCGTCAGCGCTGCGATCAGTTCTCCAGACGCTACATTCACTTTAACCATTGGCAACGACTTCGCTTTGCACTTGGGGATATGCGGCGATCGCGGTCAGCAGGCGGTCGATATCGGCTTCCGTTACCGTACCAATGTTGCCGATCCGAAACGTCGGCGACTGCGACACCTTGCCGGGATAGATAATAAAGCCCGCGGCCTTCAGCGCTTCATAAAAGCCGTTGAAATCAAAGTGCGCGTCAGGATATTTAAAGCTGGTGATGATCGGAGACTGCACGTCTTCATGGATCAAAGGGGCATAGCCCAGGTTTGCCATGCCGGCGCGCAGGCGTTCTTCGTTGGCCGCATACCGCTTGCTTCTTGCGGCCACGCCACCTTCTGCGACTAGTTCTTCTAACGCCGTCTTGAACGCATACACCGTGTGCGTCGGGCTGGTGAACCGCCACTTGCCGTCGTTGTCTTCAAAACACCGCCATTGATCATACAGGTCCAGGCTTAGGCTGCTGGCGTTACCTGCGCATTCAGCCAAGCGAGCCTTGTTGGCGATCACAAAGGCAAACCCAGGCACGCCTTGGATACACTTGTTGGCGCTGGAAATCACATAATCGGCTTGCAAGACATCCAGATCCATCACCACCCCACCAAAGCTCGACATCGCGTCGACAATGGTCGTGATGCCCAAACCGTTGAGCTCGGGGATCAGCGGCACCAGTGGGTTCAAGATGCCGGTCGTGGTTTCAGAATGCACCATAGCAAAATGGGTGACTTCTGGATGCTGGTGAAGGATCGTCAACACCTTTTGGGCCGAGACCACATGAGTTTCCCCAAAGTCGATCGCGATGTGTTGGATCCCTAACCGTGCCGCCATCTGCGCCATCCGCTGGCCATAAGCGCCGTTCATGGCGATCAACAAGACGCCATCTTCAGGCATTGCGGTTTGCAGCGTCGCCTCTACGGCGTAGCTGCCGCTGCCTTGCAACAAAACGCTGCTGTAAATCTCGGGGTCTGCGTGGCCGACCGCCAACAGTGCGCGTCTGATGGTTTGGGTTACCGCCTTGTATTCCGGATCCCAGGTGCCGTGATCGACCGTCATCGCCTCTTTGACGCTGGCGGTGGTAGTCAACGGCCCCGGCGTCAACAACAGTGGGGCTTGGTGATTCAGCCGTTCGATCAATGGCATCACGTCTGCCAAGGTCGTCACCGTCGCGTCAGCCCCGGCGGCTTCAAAAGTCTCGCGGGCCAACTCGCGCAGGCGGTCTTGTTCTTGTGTAGACAAGGCGACAAATTCCGCCTCTGACAGCCCGATGACGTTACTGCCTTCCACCACCCCGACGCTGATCGCGCCGGCGTTAGTGCCTTCATGGATATCGTTGACCGTGTCGCCGATCTTCAGCACGGTTTGCGGGTCGGTGATGCCCAGCGCCTTCATGGCATGCGTCAGCATCGCCGCAGCCGGTCGCCCGACGCCGCCGGTTTGCTCTGACGTCACGTTAAGCACCGGGTGATAGCCTTGTGCCGCCGCCACTGGCGCGACTTGGGCGATCATGTCAGCGGTATAGCCGGACGTCGACGCGATCGCAATATTTTTTTGTTCAAGGTAAGCACACAGCGCCTTCAACCCTGGCTTCAGCGCGGCGGTTTCGGTCAACACGCGCTTGATCTCGGTTTGAAATTGGGCGTAGACTTCGTCGATCGCCGCGTCGCGATCTGCGGTGTGGCCGGTCGCCACCCAGGCCGCCCAGGTGCTGGGCTCTGCGAAAATTTTGGCGATGTGTTGGGCCTTATCCAGCCCAACGTCTGCTCGGATCACGTCTTCTGCCACGTCGATGCCGTAATGGGCAAACGCGCGCTGAAACGCGATGATCGGCGCACGACTGCCATAATCGACCGTCGTGCCGGCCCAATCAAATACAACTGCTTTAATGGTCATGGTTTCCTCCTGAAACACTCACTCGATCACGTGCTTGCGCAGCCGCGAACCGATGAATTCTAGCACGAACACGAACGCCAAGATGTAATAGACGATCAGGCCGACTTCGTTGAAATTGAAATAAAAGTTGCTGGCAACATACAGCTGGTAGCCGATGCCGCCGGCGCCTGCCGCGGCGTCGACGACCACTGCGTTGGCGAAGTTGATCTCAAAGCGGATGAACGTCCAGCTCAACAGCCGCGACGCCAAAGACGGCAACACTGCCTGGGTCAACACCGGCAGCAACCCGCAACCGCTGGCCTTGAGCGCCTCGATCGTTTGCGCCGGGATCTCTTCGATCGTGTTGGCGTAAACCTTGGCCAGATAGGCCATGCTGTGGAAGGTCAACCCCACCACCGCGGCGTCGGGACCCAGCCCCAGCGCCACCGAATAGATCAGCACCCACAAGATCGTGGGAATCGCGCGAACGAACGCCATCACGCTTTTGACGATCGTCGCCAGCCAACGCGGGGCGATGTTTTGCGCGGCCATCAACCCGCAAACCAGCCCCAACGCCGCGCCTAACACGGTGGTGACTAGCGCCAGCGCGATGCTTTGCAACAACGCCACGGCGAGCTTGGCCACGCTGTCGTTACCGACGTTTGGTTGCAAAAACATCAGCTTCAAGTGGCTGAAAAAGCTTGCCGTCGCCGCCCACAGGTCAAAATGGGTGGGGATCACCGACACCACGCCGTAAAGCGTCAACGCCGTGATCCCGGCCAGAAACAATCGTAAAGTTTGCTGACGGCGGTTTTTCGGCCGCACAGCCGGCGCTTGTCGGCGTTCGGGGGCTTCAACAATGCGTGTATCTAGCATGTCAGTCTCCTTTCGATCCAGCTGGATCCTAGTTCCAAGGCGATGACCAAAACGATCAGCGTCATCACCACCAACCCGGCGGCAGGATAGTTAATGCTCTTAAAGTACAGGTCGAACAAGAACCCGATCCCGGTCCCGGTCAGCAAGCCGACCAGCGTCGCGTCACGGACATTGTTTTCCACCATGTACAGCAACCATTCGATGGCAGGCACCGCGATCTCCGGCAGCAAGCCTTGCACCAGCGCCTGGGCCGGATTCGCCCCGGTGGCGGTCAACGCCTCGAGCTTGCCGGTGTCAAAGTCTTCGATCGTTTCCAAAAACGCCCGCGTCAAGAAGCCGAGGTTCATCAAAAACAACGCCAGAAAGCCGGTCAGCTCGTTTTGTTTGAACGAAAACAACAAGATCAGCGCCCAGGCAATGATTGGGATGTTGCGCAACACCGAGGCAAACCCGCGAATCAGCGCGGTCAGCCCGGCCGGCCGCTTGCCCAGATTAGGCGCCCCCAACACCGCCAGCAACAAGCTCAACCCGCCGGCGACGCCAGCGGCCGCCGCGGCGATCACAAACGTCCGCCACAGCTGATACAAGATCGTTTGCAAGGCCCCAAGCGACGCCGCCGTCGGCATGAAGTTCTGCGCCATCCAGACGAACCCGGTGTGGACCCGCAACAAGGCGCCTTGGTTGAATCCCAGGCCGACGCTTGCGATCACATACAGTGCCGCGATGATCAGCAACGCGGCTAATTCGCGCAACTGCTTGCGGCGGAAAAATTGTGCTTGATTCATGTCGCGTCTCCTCTCAGCGGTAAATCGCTTGGACTTGCGCTTCTGTCAGCGCCTGAGGGGTGTCGTCAAACACCAGCTTGCCGTGATTCAACGCCACGATATGGTCGGCGTAGTCGCGGGCGATGCTGACCTGATGCAGGTTGACGATGACGATCAGGTCTTTATCGTCGGCCAGCTTGCGCAAGATATCCATCACCAGCGTCGCCGACTTCGGGTCCAGCGACGCGATCGGTTCGTCACACAAGATCATCTTGGGGTGTTGCATCAAGGCCCGGGCGATCCCGACGCGCTGTTTTTGCCCGCCGGACAGGCGCTTGCAGGCGACATAGGCAAAATCTTCAAGCCCCATCTCCTTGATCAGCGTCAACGCCTCTTCTCGTTGTGCAGGCGAATACAAGGCCAGCATCCCCGCCAGCGTGGACTTACGGCCGAGACAGCCGTGCAAGACGTTTTCGATCACCGTCAGTGAATCGATCAGGTTGTAGTTTTGAAAAATCATCCCGATATCGCGCCGTGCTTGTTGTAGCTGGCGCTTGGACAACAAGCGCAGGTCTTGGTCGTCTAGCCACACGGCACCGCTGTCGTCTTTGAGCAGCTGATTGAGGCTGCGCAACAGTGTCGTTTTCCCGGCACCAGACGGCCCGATCACCGCGGTGATGGTGCCTGGTGCCGCTTGGAAGCTGACGTCTTGAAGCGATGGCTTATCTGGCGTGTATTGCTTGCATAGCGATTCAACAACTAACATGGCTTACCTCTCGTCGGTTACTCGCCTAACACTTGGTGAGTTGGCGCGTACCATTTGTCTGTGATGTGGATGAAGTGCACCTTGCCGGTTTGGGTGAACAGGCCAGGGGTCTTCGCGTCTGCCTTGCTGAAAAATGCCGGATCTTTTGTCGTGGCTTCAGACGTCAACGCTTTGATGATCTTGGCTTGGTCGGCCTTAGACACGGCCTTGGTGTTGACCGCCAGCGGTTCGTTTTGGACCTGGGCCGCGGCGATGGCGATGCTTTCCTTGTTACGGGCGTCGTTCAGCGGTGCTGGGGCGTCGGCCTTGATCTTGAAATCGGCGCCAGCCTTGGTCTTGTCGTTGGTGAAACTACCATATTGGGTCAAGTCGATGTCGTCAAATGCCGCCACGTCAGCGTCGCCGTTGAACAAGTTGACGGCAGAGCCTGGATGGGACTGGCCGTATAGCACCTTCTTGAAGAAGCTACCGCCTTGTTGCAGGTCACTGAGCTTCACGTCGTTGGTCTTGGCGATTGCCCCAGCCGGCACCGCAAACCCAGAAGTGGAAGTCGCTGCGACAAAGGAAATCGTCTTGTTTTTCAGCGTCTTCAAGGAGTATTGGCCGCTGGTCTTGTAGGCATCTGCCTTGGCCTTTGGCACCATCAGGTATGAATAGTAATGCGCGTCTTTAAGCGTGCCGGATTCTCCAGAGTAGGTCACCAGCGGGTTCACGTTGGCGTTTTGCTTGCGGGCTTGGATATAGCTGTCAGGCCCCATCAAGCCGATCTGCGCCTTGCCGGATGCTAACGCCTGAATGGCAACGTTATAGTCGGTGGTGGTTTGGATCTTAACCTGCTTGCCGGTCGCCTTGTGGATCAGCTTGCTCATTGCCGTGCGGACAGGGGTGAGTTCTTTGCTGGATTCTGACGGCAGGAAAACCACCGTCAAGGCCTTGCCGTTTTTGTCGGCCTTGGCGCTGTTGCTGCTGCAACCCGCGGCGGTTGCCAATAACCCTGCTGCGGCCACCATGGCCAAGACGTGCTTGCTGTTCAGTTTCAAAATAACTCCTCCTCGGTAAGGTCGATTAACTAACAACATCAGTGTATCGATACCGTGTAAAGATACCCGCATCTTCACGTGAAGGTTATGAAAAAGATCCCACCGCCGCGTAAAATTCCTGTATGCTGCCGATACAACGCCAAAAAAGGCGAGCCACTGATGGGCTCGCCTTCTTCCTATTAAATTAAGTTGGCCGTCCTCCAGAAAAAAACGGGATAGCTCTGCTTCGCCGGCAATGGCGGTATGCTGTGCGGCCGTCTTCTTCCTCCGGACTCACATCCCATACCGAGAGGCATCTGGATGACTTTCTGAATACGATTGCCATGCACGTAAGCCAGAGATACAGACCCAAAACGATGGCATTTTATCTCATCTAGAAGTTTGTGCCAACCATCCCGACACGTTAAACCCAGGATGCGGGTGAAAGCGACGGAAGCAGGTCGATCTGCCGTGGTGGAGTCGCTTTCGCCCATGCCCGGCAGCTCAACCTATCCGCAATGACAATCTTCGCTGCGACAAAGTGCTTTGCTGGCAACGATCGCGATATCACCGTCTGTTGTGGCAAAGTACACGCCGGCTTCCGCTTCGTCTTGGAGCAAGAAGCCGGAAGCCGTTTTGGCCTGCGTCAACGCGCTTGCCAAAGGCATCGGTGTGACTGCAGCCACTTCTCCGGTGTCGGTGAAGGTCACCTTTTGCGCCAACACGTCGGGCATCCCAATGCTGGCCATCTCCCAATAATCAGCCACCTTCCCTGCAGGCAAGGCGCGCACGATGTGTTGCGGGACCGAGTCGAGCAGTGGCAGCCGTTGTTCAAGCGTCTGTTTTGTTACTGTCGCCATTTTGACCACCTCCATGCCTAGTATAACGCATTGAAAGCGGTTGCTAAAGCACCCGATTGATCGGGTCGCCTGCCTGCCAGGCCGTGATGTTGGCGCCGACCAGCTTGACCAAACGCTGGCGCGTTTCAAGTCCCCGCCAGCCCATGTGCGGCGTCACGATCACGTTAGGTAGGCTAAACAAAGGACTGTCGTCGGGCAGCGGCTCGACTTCTTGCACATCTAAGCCGGCCCCGGCGAGTTGGCCTTGCTGAAGTGCTACGACCAGCGCTTCGGTGTCGACCAAGCCGCCGCGCGCGGTGTTAATCAAAAACGCGCTTGGCTTCATTAAAGCAAGTGCTTGCGCGTCGATCAGATGGTGGGTCTGTTCAGTGAGCGGCAGGTTCAGCGACACAAAATCACTCTGCTGCAACAAGGTCTTCAGATCGGTGAAGTGGATGCCGTCGCGGTCTACTCGTGGCGTGCGCGTGTTGACAAGGATCTTCATGCCCAGCGCCTGGGCGACCTTGATGATTTCTTGGCCGATGTGGCCAAACCCGATCACCCCAAGCGTCTTGTCGTTGACCTCGATGTGATCGACCAGCAGGTGGTCGCTGAAATTGCGATGGTCGCCGTTAGCCAACATTCGCAGCTGCGTCTGCATCGAACTGGCCAGATTCAACAGCAACATGATGGCGGTGTGTGCCACCCGCTGCGTGGAATACGCCGGGATGTTCGTCAGCGCGATGCCGCGCGCCTGCAGCGCCTGGGCGTCGTAGTTGTTATACCCCGTCCCCGCCTCCACGATCATTTTGACGCTATCTGGCAGCTGCTGGATCAGATCGGCTCCCATCGGCAGCTCTTTGATCACCAGGATTTCGGCGCCTTTTGCGCGTTCACTCAGCTGTTGCGGTTGGGTGCTGCCATAAACCGCGACGTCTTCTCCGATGCTGGCCCAATCCATGCGGCGATCATAGTCGACGACATCCCCGTTTACTACGACAATTTTTGCCATCTTATTTCCTCCTCAAACTCATTTTGTCGCTTCCAGTTTACCGCTATGTTTGCGTCAGCGTCTATTTTTTGGCACCGCTGTGCAGGTGGTTGGCGTTGAGGCATTGCATGACTTTGAAGCTGGCGGCCAGCTTGAAGCAGGTGTTGGCGTCTTTGAGGTCTAGCCCGGTGATGCTGTGGATCCGCGTCAGCCGGTTGCGCAAGGTGTTGGGGTGAATATACATCGCCGTAGCGCATTCTGCCTGGTTGCAGGTCGCCTGCAGATAAGCGTGCAGCGTCAAGACCAAGTCCGTGTGATAAGTCGCGTCGTGTCTGGTCAGCGCCTTGATGGCCGGATTGATGAAAAATGGCAAGATTGCGGCCCCGTCGTTGACCTGCGTCAGCATCAAGTCAAAAAATGCGTCTTCACAAAACACGACCGGCTCCGCCAGCCGCAACTTGGCCGTCCGTCCGCACACGGCGTTAGCGGCGACGGTGTCTTCCGGGCGGGTGTAGAGGTTTGAGACGATCAAATGACAACGGGCGTGCGCTGCCAGCTTGGTCAACTGATCGTGAAAATGCGAATCGTGATATTCCTGCAGGCTGACGGTGATCAGGCCGACGCATTGGTGATGGTGGATGGTAATCAAAAACTGGCTAAACATCGGCGTCGCCAGATACTTCAGCTGTTCTTTGAGTTCTTCGAGTGTCTGTTGGCCGTTGGGATAGGCGCGCACGACCACCATCGAATGCGGCAGCGTCGCGTTTTGCAGGTGGAACTGCGCGGCAAAGGTGGAATCGACCGGCGACGTCAACAACATATTCACCAGCCGGTCGCGCGCAGACACCGCCGGTTCGATCACATGCGCCTGCACGGCGGCGTTGGCGACCAGCTTTCCGAGCAGTGGCAGTAGCTGGGTTTGATTGGCGGCGATCGGTTTGGCGTACACCGCCATGGCCAGATACCCCAAGGCATCGTTGTGGTGAGACAGCGGCGTCACCAACAGCGGGATCGGGGACTGGTCTGGATTGGTCAAGTAGAGATGATGGTAAAAATTATCCGGATCCAGCGCCGGCACATGCGTCGCCAAGAACCGCCCGACGGGACTGTCTGGTCCCACCGCAGCGTTAGTGGTGCGCAAGATGTGCTGGCCGTCGAGGCTCAACACCAACAGCGGGTTATTGAGCATCCCCGCCGCCTGGGCGAGCGTGGTGTCAAAATCCGCCGTGATCGCGGCGATCGCCAGCTGGGTGAGTGCCGTTTGGTCGCAGGGTTGGCCGAGCATGGCGGCGACTTCTTCAAGCAGCCGCAACGGCAACACCTTGTCGTCGGCGACCAGTGTCACTGTCGCCAAACACCAAGCCTTTTGCCCGGCATAAACGATCAGCGTCACTTGGTGCGGCCCGACATCGAGATACAACGTTCCAGAACTGGGCGCTTCGAGCGTATCGTCTGCCACCTGGACCCGCAAGATCGGGACGTTAGGGGCGTGATATCGCCTTAAGGCCAAGGTTTGCGCCAATTGGTTCAACAAGTCTTCGCTTAACATGGTGGATCCTCCCATTTCATCGTAACCACATGGCGAGTTGTCAACCATGTGGCTTTCCCACAATAAGTCGCGTGGATGCTTGTGGGCTTTCCCCCTACTAGCATAGCCCATGTAAGCGCTATTATACAGGTGTAAACGAGATCGAAAGACTTTCGACCTCGTCCCCGGGGCGTTGTTTATCGCACAAGGCATAGTGAAAAGGAGCAATTATCATGAAAGATTTTAAAGATAAGGTCATGTTCATCACAGGCGCTGCTCATGGGTTCGGCCGCGAGATCGCGATCGAAGCAGCAAAGCGCGGCATGAAGTTGGCGATGGTCGATATCGACGCCCCTGCACTGAAAGAAACCGCAGGCAAGCTGGGCGACGCTGACGCGTTGGTCCTTCCTGCAGATGTCACCAAAGAAGACGAGATCAACGACGCGATCGACAAGACCATGGCGCATTTTGGCCGCATCGATGTGTTGATCAACGACGCCGGGATCGCGTTGCCTGGGCGCATGTGGGAATTGCCGGTCCGCGACTGGGAATGGATCATGCACGTCAACACCATGAGCCAAGTCTATACCATGCGCAAGATCATCCCGATCATGTTGAAGCAAAAGACCCACGCCGCCATTTTGAACGTGGCGTCCATCGCCGGGTTGCTCGACACCCCTGGGATGCCGGCCTATCACGCCAGCAAGTTCGCTTCTGTGGGCTTGACTGAAGCAACCGCCTACGACCTGCAACGCATCAACGCCGACATTCAGATGCACGTCATGTGCCCAGGCTTCGTTCAAACCGACCTGTACCACACGGAACAACACCGTCCGGCCCAATACACCGACAAGTCCGATCCATACTACAGCAGCGAAGCTTATCTGAAGGGGCAACAGTTTGCCAAGTATGTCATCGTCAATGGCAGCCCGATCGACACCATCGCGCCAACGGTCTTCAAGGCCTTGGAAGACGACACCTTCTACATCCTCACCCATCCAGAATTCAACGGCTTGATCACCGACCGGGTCAACCGCATCGTCAACGGCGGCAAGCCTGATGTCCATGTCATGGACGGGATCATGTAGCTGCGCGTCATTCAATTAGGAGGAAAAAATTATGGCTAGTTATAAAGCATCTGCAACAGACGTCAAGAATTTCTTGAACTTGCCAAGCATGAACGACCAAGGCGGCCTCGCCTTCGCTTATGCGACCGATCCGGCCAAGCTCGCCGCCCTCGTACCGGCGCCTTTGAAAGTCGTTGCCCCGATCGTTGTCGGGTATGTGGTCCACATGGGCAAGCCAACCTTTGGTGCCCCTTATCTGGAGCAAACCTTGTACGCGATGGTTTCTTACAAAGACAAGATGGTGGGCGCCTATCCGTTCGAATTGTTGCTGTCTGGTCCAGGCGCAGAAGCCGGCTTGGTTGCCGGCCGTGAAGGCGCTGGGATTCCGAAGAAGTTGGCAGATCACATCGAGTTGCAGCGCACCGGCGACCACGCCCATGCCTGCGTCGTTCGCCATGGTAAGACCTTGTTGGACCTCGACTGGGATGCCGGCGAGATCAACGATCCGTCCTTCTTGAAGCAATTCGCGTCGATGATGCCGTTGAACCAAGAAGTCCAAACCAATAGCTTCTTCTTCAACTACGATCTGCAACAAGACGACCAAGGCGCCAACCACTTCACCAACGTCGAATTGGTCGCTACTCAGATGAAGTCCTTCACCGACGACTTGAAGCCAGGTAAGCTGAGCCTGAAGCTCGACTCGACCGAAGACGATCCGCTGGGCGAATTGCCAGTCTTGAAGCCACTGGGCGCCGGCTGGTACCACTTCAAGACCTCCACGATGTTCAAGACGCTGAACCTCGAGGCCGTTTCTGCAGAAGCCACCGCCCCTTATCTGATCACCGGGCGCTACGACCATGGGGTATGCGATCCTGCCGCGACCAGCTATTCATTCTAAAAAGGAGTGCTTGATATGACTGTTAAAAATAATAATTTTGAAGACGTGATGTTTAACCGGCATTCCGTCCGTCAATTCGACCCGTCAGTTAAAATCGACCGCGATGAGATCCAAGCGATGATCGCCAGCGCCACCACGGCACCTTCTGCTTGCAACTTGCAGTCTTGGCATTTTGTCGTCATCGATACCCCAGAAGCCAAGGCGAAGTTTAAGAAAGCGGCCATGAAGTTCAACTATCCGCAGGTCGACTCCGCTTCTGCAATCGTCTTCATCGCCGGCGACACCCAAAGCCACCTGGTATATCGTGACGTCTGGCAAAAGGTTTACGAAGCCGGCAAGATTTCCAAAGAGAAGCTCGACCAGATCTTCAACACCTTCTTGCCGCTGTATGAGCATGCAGACAAGAACTTCTTGATGCTAGATTCAACGCTCGATGGCGCGATGGTCGGCATGCAGCTGCTGTTGGTTGCTCGGGCCCATGGCTATGAAGCCAACCCGTTTTCTGGCTACGACTTCAAGACGGTGATCCCGGCTGTTGGCTTGGATCCAGAACGCTACGTGCCGGTCATGGCCGTCGCTTTGGGCAAGCCAGCCGCAGACGCAGAAGTCTTGAAGACCCAGCGCTATGACGCCAAGACCCAAACTGAATTTCTCTAGGAGATGATCGTATGCCAACCGCAACCCCAACTTCACCATTTGGTAAGGTGCAAAACATCGACGTGTTGAACCTCGCCAGCTTGAAAAACCGCGCCCGTGCCGTGATGGGTCCCGGTGAGTTTGGCTACATCGCAGAAGCCGCAGACGACGGCATCACGATGCGCCGCAACACCGAAGACTTCGCCAACATCAGCATTCTGCCACGGGTCTTACAAGGCATCGACCATCCCGATCAAACCGCGACGTTCATGGGCGCACAGCTCGCATCGCCGTTGATGACCGCGCCGATAGCCGGCAACACGCTCGCGCATTCCAGCGGTGAGATCGGCCTCGCCCGCGGCGCCAAAGAAGCCGGCATCATGATGTCGCAAAGCACCTTTGCCTCCAAGACGATCGCAGAAACCGCTGCGGTCTCAGACGGCGCGCCTTACATGTTCCAGCTTTACATGCCTAAAGACTGGGATTATTGCAAGTATCTGCTCGACGAAGCGCGCAAAGCCAACGCCTTGGCGATCATCTTGACCGCAGACTCCACACTTGGCGGCTATCGTGAGCTCGACGTCATCAACCACTACCACCTGCGCGGCAAGATCGCCAACCTCGATGGCTACAACACCGGGCAAACCGGCGTCGGCGCCGGCGGCTTGTTCAAGGAATCGATGCAGGCCTTGGATCTGCCGCTGATCAAAAAGCTGGCAGACTACTCAGAACTGCCGATCATTATCAAAGGCATCCAAGATCCTCGCGATGCCGTCGCCGCCATCGACGCCGGTGCTGCCGGCATCTATGTCTCTAACCACGGCGGCCGCCAAGTCGACGGCGCGCCGGGTTCGATCGATTGTCTACCGGCGATCGCCAAAGCCGTCAACCACGAAGTCCCGATCATCTTCGACGGCGGCGTTCAACGCGGCACCCATGTCCTCAAGGCCTTGGCCTTAGGCGCTGACCTCGTAGCCGTCGGGCGGCCGTTCAGCTACGGCTTGGCCTTGGGTGGCTACGCCGGCGTTCGGGCAGTCGCAGAGCATCTGAAGATGGAATTCAACATCGCCATGCAACTCACCGGCTGTGCCACCATCGAAGACGTCAAAAAGCTTCACTATGATCTGCGCTAATCGCCGCTCGTCAAAGGAGGGTAACGCGCATGGATACCACCACCGCGATTCGCGACGCCTTGTTGGCGCTTGATCACCCCTTTTACCGTGATGCCCAGCTGACCGAAGCCGCCAAAAAAGACCTGCAACAAGCACTCAAGCAGATCTTGCCAGCGACGATCGATCCGTATTCACCGGCCAACTGGCAGATCATCGAGACCTGTTTGGCCCAGCTAGCACCACAAAGCTGAGACCGAGAAAAACAAAGCACCGCTGTCACGCCTTCGGACGCAACAGCGGTGCTTTTTATGTTTCTATGCTTGCAGCTTCCCGACAACCGGGAGTTTAGGCAACACCGTCTTCAGATGTGGCGCGTGAGTGATCGCCTGGGATAGGTCTTGGCCCGCATAGTTGCCGTGATGCGTCCCGCCTTGCCAAGGGCCGACTTTGCTGACATCATAAACCGTGCCGTCGACCGCTACATAAGCGGCACGGCCGTCTTGGCCATCATAGTGTTTCAGTTCTTCAAGTGTGAATGTTTGCATGAGATCCCTCCTTTAACGCCATTGTACCATTGTCAAGGTAAGCGCCACCAGCCCAAATTAAGCCGCCAACCACGGCGCGACCAGCAGGCTGACCCCGGCGATAAACAAGATCGCCCCAAGCAACCACACCAGCACCTGGCCGCCTTTGCCCAACGTGACCGGCTCGCTGGCGCCGGCCAACAACTCTGTGTGTTTGCCAAACGTCAGCGCCCAGCTTGCCCAGATTACGACGATGCCAGCGCCAACCATGCCGACGTTGGTGACGGGCACATTTTTGATGATGACTCCCACCACGGCGACAAACGCCGCCCCCAGGATCCCGACGATAAATGGTGCTCGCAGATTGTGACGTTGCATCGCTTCCACCTCCGAGTGGCGTTGGCTAACGATCAAAATTGCGTCTCCTAAGAAATATCGGTACAATGCAAGTATAAAGCGGTTTCACTAACCTAACAAGGAGGTTTATTCTATGAAAGTTGTGGTTATCGGTGGCGTCGCGGCGGGGCCATCATTTGCGACCCGGCTACGGCGGTTGAACGAAGAAGCAGAGATCATCCTTTTTGAACGCGGCGAACACATCTCGTATGCCAGTTGTGCCTTACCCTATTATCTCGGTGGGATCATCACCGACCGCGAGTCGCTGATCGAACGCACGCCGGAAATTTTGAAGCAGAAAAATAATATCGACGTCAGGGTGCAAACAGAGGTCTTGGCGATCGATTCCACCGCCAAAACGCTGCAGGTCCAATCCCTCACAGACGGCCGTACCTACCAAGAAAGCTACGACAAGCTGGTGATCGCCACCGGCGCCAGCCCGATCTTGCCGCCGATCTCGGGGTTGGCCAATGCCCAGGATGCATTCACTATTCGTAGCATCAGCGACGCTGACAAGATCAAGGCTTTCATCGATGCCCACCAGCCGCAAACCATCACCTTGCTCGGCGCAGGCGCTGCCGGGGTTGAACTTGCAGAAAACTTCCGCCACCGCGGGCTCAACGTGATCTTGATCGACCAAGCAGAACACATCATGGCGCCTTACGACGGTGACATGGCGGCACTGCTCGAAAAAGAGATCACAGCCCACGGCGTCGACCTGCGCACCAACACCGCCGTCGTCGCCGTTAGCGATAACGGCCACACCCTGCAGCTGGCAGACGGCAGCCAGTTAACCACCGACATGTTGATCGTCGTCACCGGCGTCGCCCCGAACAACACGCTGGCCCAAGCCGCCGGCATCACTTTGGCAGAAGACGGCCACATCCCCGTCGACGACCGTCTGCAAACCGAGCTGCCAGACGTCTACGCGATCGGCGACGTGATCGAAACCACCAGCCGCATCACCGGCAAGCGTGTCCCCAGCGTTTTGTCCAGCGCCGCCAACCGCCAAGGGCACCTGCTGGCAGACATCATCAACGGCGAACCGCTACGCTACCCGGGTTTTATCGGCGTCAGCGTCGCACAGGTCTTTGACCTCACCGCCAGCAACGTCGGCTACACGGAAACCACACTCCAGCAAGCCGGGATCACCGACTACGACGCCGCCACGATCACGCCTTTTGACCACGCCTTCTTCTATCCCAACGCCCAGCGGGTCAACGTGAAGCTGATCTATCAAAAAGGCACCGGTAAGCTCTACGGCGGCCAGTTCATCGGCCATTCCGGTGTCGACAAGCGCTCCGGCGAGCTTGCCACCGCGATCGCCGGTGGCCTGACCGTCAACGACCTGCCTGACATCGAGTTCCCCTACTCGCCACCGTATTCATCCAGCCGCGACATCTTGAACGTCGCCGGCTACGTTGCAATCAACCGCATGACGCAATTGGCAAACACGGTGACACTGGCATCCCTATCCCCGGCTGCGCGCGCTTCAGGATATTTTCTGGATATCCGCGAGCCCGGCCGGCCGCAATCGGGCACCATCGCCGCAGACGGTAACATTCCGCTCAGCCAGCTACGCGACCGGCTCGATGAACTGCCTAAAGCCAAGACGATTTACATCATCGAACGCCTCGGGCTCGGACCGTACAACGCCACCCGGATCCTGGCCGGCAACGGCTTTGACGTCAAGATCGTCACCTAATAAGTACCTGTGTTTTGCACATCTCAAAAGCACCTATGCTCTCGCATGGGTGCTTTTGTCATCTTCAGCTAACCGTGCCTGCAAAACCTGCTCTCCCAGTTGCATGGCAGAAAGCATCGCCGCCAAACGGCGATAGGTGGCTGAGTCAACGGTTTGTTTTGCCTGCGCAACGGTCAGCTTATGGATGATCGAGCGAATCGGCGCCAACGCCTGCCGACACGCCACTGCATCTGGCTGGGGCCCGCCATCGACCAGTGCCATCACGGTTTGTAACGCCGCGATCCGGTTGACCAGCAACGTCGCCTGTGGCGTCTCCGGTGCAAACTTGGGTTGCATGCGCTGGCAATTGCGAATCGTGGCACGATAAACTTGCACAGCGGCTTGATTCGCCGTTTGTTGTGACATCAGTAGCTCTCCACTTCATTTTTGATACAGCATACCGCACGCACAAAAAAAGCGCCACAACTTGTGACGCTTAAGCGGTCAAGCCCGCTTCCGGCTGGCACCGATGATCAGCGAGACGATGAAGACAACCACCATCGCGCCGATCACTGCAGGAATCACGGCCATCCCGGCAACCTGAGGACCCCACGCACCTAGCAGGCGTTCACCCAACCAAGCACCCAGTAAACCACCGATCAGGTTGCCGATCCAACCACCCGGCATGTCACGGCCAACGATCAGCGAACCAATTGCGCCAATCACGATCCCGATCAACAAGACCCAGAGTAGATGTAGCATGTTGTTGCACCTCTCTTTCAAGATTGACTAAAAACTCGGGCTACCTTGCCCTTAACTTAATGGTAAAGAATTACCGCCACCGGATGCAACTTTGACACCTTACTGCTCAGTTTGGATCTTCTCGAGTGCTTGATATTGCGCCGTCATCCATTCCGTGTAGGTTTTCCCGGCGGGCAGCGTCTCGGTCACCTTCAAGACCGGCACGCCCGCGGCTCGACACTGCTTGACGAGATGATCGACGACCTTGTTTTGCACCTGCGTATTTTGAACGAAAAACGCGATCTTGTGCTGCTTGATGTCTGTTTCCAAGCGCCTGATGTCGGCAGGACTGGGATCCGTGCTTTCTTCGATGGCGTTGGCAAAATGCGCGTCACTCACCTGATAGCCGAGATAATTCAACGCGTTGACAAACACCGGCTCGGAAACCGCCACGCGCTTGCCACTGGCATTGGCCTTCAGCTTATCGATCAGCGCCAACAGCGGCTTCAACTCAGCGATGTAGCGCTTGGCGTTGCGCTTGTAGTCGGCCTTATGGGCTGGGTCTTGCTTCCCGAATGCTTTCGCCAAAGCATTGGCCATCTTAGGCATGGTTTGTGGTTTATACCAGATATGTTCGTTCTCGCCGTCTTTGACCCCGACCACCTTCGCGGCCGAAACAGTAGCCACCCCATTGCCACTGCCTTTGACCAGTTTATTCATCCAGCTATCGTAGCCGGCGCCGTTGGTGACCACCACGTCGGCCTTGGCGACTTGCTTACCGGTTGTGGCGGTCGGTTCATAATCATGCGGGTCGACGTTGGGGCGGTCGATGATTTCGGTCACCTGCCCGTGATCGCCCAACACGGCCTTGGCCACTTCACCGTAAAAATCGACACTAGCCACAACGTTCAGCTTGTCGTGGCTGGCAGCACGTTGGGGGCTTCGACAGCCCATCAGCACGATGCCCAAGGTGAGCGTGATTGCCAAGCCAAGCAGGAATTTGGAAATTTTCATGTCGGTATCCTTTCTTTAACTGGTGCTATGTTTGGGATGTGGCCATCCCTTGACTTGTATCCCGCATCGGCTACGGTTTACATTTTGGCGGAGACGAAAATCAGCACTCACCGTATTTTCTGGCGGTTGCGTTTGGCTTCGTGCAACACTTTCAACGCCCGCTTGCGTGTCTTAAGATTGCCGCTTTTTAGCCGGCGCCGGGCACTGGCTAGGTCAATTTTTTCCATAACATTCTCCTTAAACGTAATGGTTACGAATAACAACACGCATCAGTTTATCTGATTCTCCGCGACCTGTCAATCCTGCTTTCGACGCCAACACAAAACGCCTGCGTCTGACGATTCAGGTTGAATCGTCAGACGCAGGCGTTGAGCGCATGATTTAAAAGTCGTCCTTACCGGCAAAGCCGGTTTTGTCTTGGAGGGTGATCTTGCGCAACACGCGGCAAGGGTTGCCGGCGGCGATCACGTTGCTGGGAACGTCTCGCGTCACCACGCTGTTGGCCCCGATGATCGTGTCATCCCCGATCGAAACGCCGGGCATCACCGAGACATTGGCCGCCAGCCAGCAGCGGTTGCCGATCGTGATTGGCTTGGCAACACAGCCGCCAAGCTCGCGCTCTTCGGCGTCGAACAAGTGGTTGGTCGTGTACAGCCCGACCTTGGGTCCGAAAAGCACCCGGTCGCCGATCGTCACCTGGCCGCCATCGAGGATCGTGCAATCGTAGTTGGCAAAAAAATGGTCGCCGACGTGAATGTTTCGGCCGAATTCGCAA
The DNA here is from genome assembly GCF_054784775.1 of Lacticaseibacillus boliensis. Classification (NCBI taxonomy): domain Bacteria; kingdom Bacillati; phylum Bacillota; class Bacilli; order Lactobacillales; family Lactobacillaceae; genus Lacticaseibacillus; species Lacticaseibacillus boliensis. Next base: position 9,059 of record NZ_BAAIHN010000023.1, on the reverse strand, counting down.
CGAAAATTGGGGCTGACCACAGGATTTTTTCCGACGCTGCCAAACAACTCCCGGACGAGCTGTTCTTTGGCTTCGGGATCGTCTTCACGATTCAGCCGGTTAGCCATCAACGTTGCACGCGTTCGCACCTTATCCAACAACGGATCCAGATCATTGTAAGGCTTCCCGCTGGCCATATAGGCAAACTTTTCCGCTAAATCCATTTGATCTCCCCCTTGCGTCGCAACAACATCACACTTATTGCGCCAACCACGCCTCAGCTCTATCATACACGGGTTGAACGGTTTCCGGTTGGTCGATCCCGATGCCGTCTTGGCCGATCTTGCCACCGGCCTTGATCCGGGTGTAAGCTAACCAGCGGTAAGAGGAACGAAGACTGTGGGCGAGCTTGGCATCGATGTGCAGATCTGTCCCTGGAATCTCAGGGGCGATGGTATCGGCCTCGTCGATGGCGGTCATGTCGCTGATCTTCCATTCGTCGCCGCGTTTTTCCACGCAGTAGATCAGGCGCATGAACGATTCGACAATGGCGAGGTTGCCATCGAGTTGCACCCAGTGTTTCGTGGTCGACGGCAGTTCCGCGTACCCGCGATTGCCGTTAACGTGGACGATTGGCGCGGCGTAGCGGCCGACAAGCGGTAAGGCGGTGGCATAGTCGACTGGCCGCTGTCCGACGAAGGTCGCCCGCGCGTTGCCGGTCGACCAACTGGTGGTCACCGTGCCGTCTTCCCAATAACAGTTGGCGAGTTCTTCATTGAGCCCGCGGCCGCGGGCCTGGCGCTCCCACAAAACTAATTGACTGATTGTTTCGATTGCTGACATGTTTGTCCTCCTTGAATTAAGCAATCTTGCCGCGTTCGATGACGGCGGCATCTAAAAAACAATAGCGATGATAATCACCGGTCAAGGCGCTGAACGGCACCCCGTCGATATGGTGGGCATTCATGTAATCGAGTAAGTAGTTGCGAATGATCCAGTTGTCATCGATGCGGCGCGGATGCATATCGATTGATTGGGCGATGACTGCCGGCGTCGTCCCCAATGCAACTGCAATATCTGCTAAACTAAGGTGACAACGACGGATGTTTTCTTGAAATTCATGACGAGTGGCTTGCGTTTGTGCTGGGGTTAAAGACATATTGGCCTCCGTGTGGTAGAATAAGCTTGTAAATACAAGGTATAGAATAATCGTATCAGATGTAGTTGTCAATCTAAAACTTGTTAATTTAACTTAGTGGAGGCACTTATGGATCTCGGAACCCAAGACGAGCTGGTCGAAAACATTTTCCAAATCACGCGCGACGAACGCCAATTCATCTCCCATCAACTCAAACAACACGGCCTCAATGTCGTTCAAGCCCAAGCGTTGAACTTCATCGCCGACCATCCCGGGGCCATCCAGCGCAAGCTGTCCCACTACTTGGGCAAACAAGAAGCGACGACGACCAATATTTTGAAGGCTCTCGAAGCCCGAGAGTTGGTCGTGCGGCGCGTGGCAACGGATAACGAACGGCAAAAGCAGCTGTACCTGTCTCCACAAGGCCAAGAGCTCGTCCAGTCGGTGCACGCCGTATTCATCGAATTGGAAAAACGCGTCAGCGCCCCGCTGACCCCAGACGAAAAAAACGTGCTCCTCAAGTTGTTGAAGCGGATCAACGCCCAGGTGTCGTTAAGCTGATCCCCATTTGCACGTAAATAGCGCCACTGACCGAAAACCGATCAGTGGCGCTATTATTGTGGCCGTTATGCCTGCGTCGAAACTTCCGCTTTGAGCGGTGACACCCGTTGGAGATAGGCCTGAAAGCGTGATGGCTCAGCGTTCCATGGCGCGGCAGCGTTTTTATCCGCGCTTTGCAGATTGTTGACAAACGCCAGCACCTGCGGCCACTGTGGTGCGTTCTGCGCGGTCAGTTCCGCCATCTGAGCCGTCATGGCCGCGTCTTGGCCGGCTTGCGAATAAAACCGCACAATCGTTTCGGCCAGCGTCTGCACATACCGTTCCGGGGCGAGTTTTTCCAACAAGTGCAGATAGCGCGCCATCATCCGCACCCAATCCAGCTGGAGTTTGGCCGGCGCCGGTGGCAACACCGCATCCGAGACAGTCCGTCCGAGAAACTGAACGGAAACGGCCTTGTCCAACTGTTGCGGGTCATGGGCGACCGCTTCGACCAACTGGCCAACGAAAGGCTCGGTGTAGGCGCCAAAATCTTCGAACTTGATCGCACTTTGCATCATCAACGCCCGGTCAATGAAGCGTCCGCGCAACAGATGCGTCGTCGCCTCCACGTCGTAGTTGAAGCTGCGATCCGGCTGCATCTCTTCTCGCAAAAGCAGCCCGGAGAACAGTTGCGCGTCGGGATGCGCTTCGATGGCCGCAAAGACCTGCTGCAACACATCGACCGAGTTGAACTGCATGTTGGGCCCCATGAAGACGACATATTTACCGGTTGCCAGCAACAAGCCTTGCTCAAACGCCGTCGGCCAAGACCAGATCTTAGCTGGCTTGATATAGCGAAACTTCAGGCGGTTGAAGACCCGCAGCGGCTCCAGATCTTCCAGCTGGTAGCGGCCGTTATCGATCAACAACACTTCGATCTGGCGAAAATCAACGCCCAGCTGGTTATTAACAGACGACAGCGGGACCACGAGATCCTGCACGGTCGCCGATTCCATCGCAATGATGAGGCTCAAAGTCTTACTCACGCTAGTTCCTCCAAATAGTTGAGATACCCGTCGACGGCAGCGGTGTCGAGATCACGCGCCTGCGCCTTTTTGACCGCCAGCTCCCGGACTAATGCCGGCACGCGCGGCAGTTGCCACCACTTGCGATTCTCTTGCAGCAGTTGCTTAACTTCACGCGCCACAGCTTGGGGGTCATGCGGTGAATACTGCTGCATGTGTACGTACATGTCCCCCAGCAACTCGTAGAAGTCATGCGCCAATCGGTCCGCTTCATGCGCCTGCAAAAACTGCAGGCGCAATCTGCCCGATTGCACCCAGGCCGCGCCGTCATGGACCATGGAAAAGCCTTCTCGGCGGCCGGTCGATTGCCAGTTCAAACGCCAGATGTAGGCGGGATTCGTCAACATCACTTTGGTCTGGGCAAAATCCAGTGCCAGCGCCACAAAATACACGTCTTCATAAACTCGCAACGCCGGGTGAAACCGCAAGCCGAGCTGTTCAAGAAACGCCCGCCGGTAAGCCTTGGCGTAAACGGCGGCGTGATTATTGGCCGGATGGACATCATAAGCGACCCCGTCTCCGGCGCGTGATTCCCCCCAAAACGGCGCCAACACCACGTCGGGCTGATCAGCGCACGCTTCAAAGAAATCATGCAACACCATGGGGCTGGCCAACATATCGTCTGCATCCATGAACATCACATACTCACCGCGCGCGTGATCGATCCCCACCTGCCGGGCCACCCCGGCGCCGGCACTTTGCGCTAACGCATACCGGCGAAGCGGCCAGCGCTTCGTGACCGAGTCAGGCAACGCCGGCCCGCCATCGTTGACAGCGATTACTTCGACTTGAGTTAAGTCTACTCCAATCTGAGTGAATACAGAAGCCAATGCGCGGTCAAAATCGGCCCCGTAATTCGAATTATAGGGAATGATCAGGCTCAACCACGGTTCAGCCATTGGCGACCTCCTGTTCATATGCGCGTTTCAAATACGCCATCTGCGCGGCCAGATAAGCGTCTAACCCTTCCAGCGACTGCCCGGCATAAGTGCCGCCAGGTTCTTGTAGCTTCAGGATCGTTTTGCGAATCTGGTCTTGCCCTTCTGCAGTCCACAGCATCCGGTTGGCGACCAGCAACGCGGTTTGTTCTTTGATCAGCGCGGCTGGATCTGCCGGCACGTGCACCTTCACGCGATAGAACAGATCCGCCATGTACTCATAAAAGTCCCGCGGCCATACCGACGGCTTTTGGTCGTGCAAAACAGCCAGACTGTATCGGTTAGAGCGCGCCCAGACATGCAGCTGATGATCGAAGGCATGGTTGTCTTTGCGTACCGTTGAAGCGGGATTCCACAGCCACACATACACTGAGCGGTTCAGGTATTGCCGCCGTTGCGCCAGCTCGCAGGCCAACCCGACAAAATAGGTGTCTTCAAAGATCCGCAGATCCGGCCGCCAGCGCAAACCAATCCGCTCTATATAAGCTCGATTATATAGCTTCGCATAGGCGCCTTTCCAGTCATATTCCGCCGATAAAGCATAATTTTCTTGCCGTTGGAAACGCTGTTGTTTCGTATAACGCGCGATAACGACATCATAATCGTTCGTTTCCACCGGCGCCAGCATGTCTCGCAAGGCGAAAACATCCTGCAACACGTCATCAGCATCGATGAACATGAAGTAGCGACCCGTCGTGTTATCGATTCCGGTTTGCCGGGCTACGCCTGCCCCGAGGCTCGGGCGATAGGTCAGCTGCCGGACAAACAACCCCTTAGGCGCCGGGAACAAAGCATCTGGCAGCGCGGCAACACCATCGCCGACCAGCAGCACCTCGATATCTGCAAAAGAGATCCCCACTTGCATCGTCACACTCGCAAACGCCCGGCGGACTTGCTCTGGTGTTTCATTGTGATAGGTAATAATGATCGAAAGTAGTTTCATTGTATTTTACCTCTTCCACATTTATATGTAAGAACAAGCTGACTACCTTGGTTGCCCAAGGTACCCAGCTTGCGTAAAACTCACATGACTGTGAGCTTAGTACAGCGGATCCTCATCGGAATCGCGCCGCTTCTTAGCTACCGCAAACGCCGCTAAAGCATCTGCGATCGTTAAGCCAACACCGGCCAGGATCAAGGCCTCGTTGCCTGCATCACTTGTATCAGGTAGCGTGTGTCTGCCACTTGCATTGCCTGCACGATCAGACGCATATTCCTCGATGCCTGCACCTGTGTTACCAGTTGCGTAAGCACCAGTTTCGGTGCCTGTGGCATCAGCCGGGGAAGCCTCAACACTTGTCGTCGTGCCAAGTGTGTCAGCCAGTGGTACCCGACTCGTCCGAGTTGCAGGCGTGGTTGTCGCAACGCGCTGATTCGTCACTTGATCAGAATCGCCGTCGTCGCTAGTCCCTAACGTATCTGGCAGCGTCGCCCGTGTCGTTTGACGTGCCGGTACATCCGTTGTTGCAGTCTGTTGGCCAGACGGTGTGCCTGTCGTGGTACCGGTTGGGTTACCACTCGGATCGCCCGTTGGTGTGCCTGTCGTGGTACCAGTTGGGTTGCCGCTCGGATCACCTGTTGGCGTGCCCGTTGTGGTACCAGTTGGGTTGCCGCTCGGGTCGCCGGTTGGCGTGCCCGTTGTGGTACCAGTTGGGTTGCCGCTTGGCGTGCCCGTCGTGGTGCCAGTTGGGTTGCCGCTTAGGTCGCCGGTTGGCGTGCCTGTCGTGGTACCGGTTGGGTTGCCGCTCGGATCGCCGGTTGGCGTGCCTGTCGTGGTACCGGTTGGGTTACCACTCGGATCGCCGGTTGGCGTGCCTGTCGTGGTACCGGTTGGGTTACCACTCGGATCGCCCGTTGGCGTGCCTGTCGTGGTACCGGTTGGGTTGCCACTTGGGTCGCCGGTTGGCGTGCCTGTCGTGATACCGGTTGGGTTGCCACTTGGGTCGCCGGTTGGCGTGCCAGTTTCACCACCATCTGGATTGTCGGTAACGTTGATCTGATAAACCGGCTCAGGAACTAAGCTCATAAACGTTGCCTGAATACCATCACCCACAATACCAATTTGATCGATTCCGGTGTTCTCAGTATCACCGGTGTCGCCCGTTGCCCCGGTATCACCCGTTGCTCCGGTATCGCCTGTTGCCCCGGTGTCACCCGTTGCTCCGGTATCGCCGGTTGCTCCGGTATCGCCGGTTGCTCCGGTATCACCCGTTGCTCCGGTATCACCCGTTGCTCCGGTATCACCCGTTGCTCCGGTATCGCCGGTTGCTCCGGTATCGCCCGTTGCCCCAGTGTCGCCTGTGGCGCCAGTATCACCTGTAGCTCCGGTATCGCCGGTTGCCCCAGTGTCGCCTGTGGCGCCAGTATCACCTGTAGCTCCGGTATCGCCGGTTGCCCCAGTGTCGCCTGTGGCGCCAGTATCACCTGTGGCGCCAGTTGCCCCAGTTGCTCCAGTTACCCCAGTTGCTCCAGTTGCCCCAGTTGCCCCAGTTGCCCCAGTTGCCCCAGTTGCTCCAGTTGCTCCAGTTGCTCCAGTTGCTCCAGTTGCCCCAGTTGCTCCAGTTGCCCCAGTTGCTCCAGTTGCCCCAGTTGCTCCAGTTGCCCCAGTTGCTCCAGTTGCTCCAGTTGCCCCAGTTGCCCCAGTTGCTCCAGTTGCCCCAGTTGCTCCAGTTGCCCCAGTTGCTCCAGTTGCCCCAGTTGCCCCAGTTGCTCCAGTTGCCCCAGTTGCTCCAGTTGCTCCAGTTGCTCCAGTTGCCCCAGTTGCTCCAGTTGCTCCAGTTGCTCCAGTTGCCCCAGTTGCTCCAGTTGCCCCAGTTGCTCCAGTTGCCCCGGTTGCTCCAGTATCACCCTTGTTAAACTGCTCGTAATCGTTCAGGTCGACTTTACCGTCCTTATTCAGATCGGTGCCGCCTGCTTGTAACCATAGATCAAATGCTGACAAGCCATCGGCCGGTGCATCTACTGTGCCAAGAGGAACTTTGTTACCATCCTTGCCAATGTAGAAGAAGCTATAGCCAGTGGTCTTACCATCATCATCTGTAATTGCTTCAACAGATGGTGTGTGACCATCTTCACCATCCTTAGGTGCCGGAATAGTGCTGATTGTCTGCTCGCTACCATCTTCACCGGTGGTGTAGAAGACATAGGACTTGCTGCCGTCAGAGTTCTCAACCACCTTAACTTGTGGCGTCTGGCCTGCCTCACCTTGATCGCCCTTGTCGCCTTTTGCCCCGTTCAGCACGGTGTAATCGACGCCATTGAGCGTGAAGGTCCAGCCATCTACCTTTCCTTCCGTATCAGTGTGTGGCTTGACGGTTGGTGTCTGACCATCTTGACCGTCAGCAGGTGCTGGCACGACACCTACTGGAACCTTCTTGCCATTTTCATCGGTGTAGTAGAAGCTGTAGCCGGTAACTTTACCATTCGCGTCAGTGACCGGTTCGACTTGCGGCGTCTGACCGTCTTCGCCGTCCTTAGGTGCCTGAACAGTGCCGACTGTCGTTTCTTTGCCATCGTCGCCTACCACGAAGAATTCGTAACTGGTGGTGCCATCTTCACCGACCTTGGCACGGATCTGCGGTGTCTGACCCGCTTCACCCTTTTCACCCTTGTTTACGGTGACGGTGGAGCCATCAGAGAAGGTGATCTGGGTATTGCCGGCTTCATCAATGATCGAACCGGTGACTGTCAGCGGTGTCGCATCTTTACCATTCGTCCCGTCAACACCGTCTTTACCATCTGCGCCGTCTTGGCCGTCCTTACCGTTCTTAACGGTGTAATCAACGCCGTTAAGGGTGAACGTGTAGCCGTCGACATTGCCTTGGCTGTCAGTGTGTGGCTTGACTTCAGGCGTTTGACCATCTTTTGGTGCTTCAACGTTACCGGTAACTACCTTCTTACCCTCATCATCGAGATAGAAGAAGTCGTAACCAGTGATCTTGCCATCGCCGTCCTTGATTGCTTCAAGTTGAGGTGTCTGGCCATCTTTACCAGCAGCGCCATCCTTTGGTGCTTCGACCGTGCCAACCGTGGTTTCATTGCCATCCTGATCGGTGACGTAGAATTCGTAGTTGGTCGTGCCATCTTCACCTTGAACTGCGCGAACTTTAGGTGTTTGACCGTTCTGACCGTCAACCCCGTCTTTACCATCTGCACCTTTGGCAACCGTGACTTGCGAGCCATCGGAGAAGATGATGATTGTATTGCCATCTGTGTCAGTAATGGTATTGGTAATGTTTAAGTCAGCACCATCTTCCCCATTCTTGACGATGTAGTCTTTACCGTTCAGGGTGAAGACATAACCATCCACGTTGCCATCGCTGTCAGTATGCGGCTTAACATCCGGCGTCTGGCCATCCTTAGGCGCGTCGACCGTACCAACAGGGATTTCTTTGCCATCCTTATCAGTGACATAGAACTCATAGCTGGTCTTGCCATCTTCGTCTGTGACTGCGCGAACGTTAGGTGTCTGAGCGTTATCCCCTTTCTGCCCCTTTGGCACAGTGACATGAGAACCATCAGAGAAGGTAATCACTGTGTCGCCGGTTTCGTTAATCGTGGTATCAGTGACCGTCAGTGGATCAGCATCCTTGCCGTTTGCGCCGTCCTCTCCATCAACGCCATCTTTACCATTGAGAACCGTGTAATCAACGCCGTTCAGCGTGAAAATGTAACCATCAGTCTTGCCTTCACCGTTAGTGTGTGGCTTAACAGTTGATGTTTGGCCATCCTTAGGCGCTTTGATCGTACCCATAGATACCTTTTCACCGGCATCGTTGGTGTAGTAGAAGCCGTAACCAGTAATCTTGCCATTACCATCAGTGATTGGTTCCATTATCGGTGTCTTGCCATTTTCACCGTTCTTTGGTGCTTGAACCGTGCCAACAATGGTTTCATTACCGTCACCATCGATGACATAGAACTGATAGTTAGTTACGCCATCTTCGCCGCGAACTTCACGAACGTTAGGCGTCAGGCCATCTTGGCCGTCGGCACCTGCTGCACCAGTAGCACCCTTGATGGCTTGGATAAAGTCGTTCCCATCGACGCTCCCGTCTTTGTTCAGATCCTTATCCTTGTCATCAATGCTACCGTCTTCGTTGATGTCTTCCGTTGCCGGAATCTTCAACCATGCGCTGTAGCCGTCATCGCCGGTATCACCTTTGATTGCGATCGCGTAGTCTGCTTCATCGATGGTATTGTCGTTGTTTAGATCCTTCACGTCTTTACCATTCTTCCAAACTTCATACGCGCTGGCGCCGTCGGCACCCTTGATATCCTTGATAAAGTCATTCTCATCGACTTTGCCGTCTCCGGTCAGATCTTTATCCTTGTCATCAATTGAACCATCGTTGTTAAGGTCTTCCGTTGCCGGAGTCT
>NZ_BAAIHN010000022.1:0-49828 GCF_054784775.1 Lacticaseibacillus boliensis | reverse complement strand
TGTATTAGGCACGCCGCCAGCGTTCATCCTGAGCCAGGATCAAACTCTCATATAATGAGTTATTTGAATAGCTCGTTTGTTGTTCTTCACTAAGGCCGAAACCTTAGATCCGAGATTTACTAGCGAATTGACTTCGCTCATGTTTAATTCTTTTCATTTAAGAAAAGCCCTATCACATTTACGAAACTTTGTTCAGTTTTCAAAGGACTACCTTGTTGATCAAGACACAATCAGCTTTACAAGCTTATCATATCTCGCTCACCGTTGTCAAGAAGTAATTTTCAACTTCTTTTATCGTTAGCGCTTCAAGTGCGCTCGCGACAACTTTTATATCCTACCAACTTTTTCAGAAAGTGTCAACAACTTTTTTCCTGACCTTTTTGAAAACGCCGGTGTCATCGCAAAAGACAACTTTGATATCATACCAACCACACACCGACGCGTCAAGCAATTTTTGTAAAAAAAAAGCGTCCCCGAAAGGACGCTCTCAACATTATGCTTTGGTGATCACCGTCTGGCCACCCATATAAGGAACCAGGACCTCTGGGATCGTGACGCTACCGTCTGCGTTTTGGTAGTTTTCCAAAATGGCGGCGACCGCACGCCCGACTGCCAAGCCAGAACCGTTCAGCGTGTGCACAAACTGTGGCTTGCCGTTTTCGTCGCGATACTTGATGCTTGCCCGTCGTGCTTGGAAATCGGTGCAGTTAGAGCAACTGGAAATTTCACGATACCGATCTTGGGCTGGCAACCAAACTTCCAGATCGTTGGTCTTAGCACTGGTAAAGCTGGCATCCCCGCTGGCCAGCGTGATGACGTGATAGGGCAACCCCAACTTTTGCAGAAGATCTTCCGCGTCATGAATAAGGTTGGCTAATTCATGCCAAGAATCTTCAGGCTTGCAGAACTTCACCATCTCTACCTTGTTGAACTGGTGCATCCGGATCAACCCGCGCGTGTCACGCCCGGCAGACCCTGCTTCCGAACGAAAGGCAGGCGAAAGCGCGGTGAAAGAGATCGGTAGTTTCTCGGTGTCGATGATCTCATCGCGATAGTAATTGACCAGCGGCACTTCAGCCGTCGGGATCAGGGTCATGTTCTGTTCATCGTTAGTGATCGAATAAACATCTTCGGTAAACTTAGGAAACTGCCCCGTGCCAAACATCGAGTCGTCGTTGACCAGATATGGGGTAATCATCTCGGTGTAGCCTTCCTTGGCGTGTTCATCTAAGAAAAAGTTATAGACGGCACGTTCAAGGCGAGCACCTGCCCCTTTATAGTAAACAAAGCGCGCACCGGACACTTTAGCCGCACGTTCAAAATCAAGGATGCCAAGCGCCTCGCCAATTTCAAAATGCGCTTTGGGCTCAAAATCAAACTGAGGGATTGTTCCCCACTTGTACTCTTCCCGGGCGTCGTCTTCGTTCAGCGACATCGGCACATCATCTGCCGGGAAATTCGGCAACCGCACCAAAATGTGTTCGATCTGCCCTGCAACGGCTTTGAGTTCATGATCGAGGGTCCCGACCTGCTTGCCGACTTCGCGCATTGCCATGATCTGCTCGCTGGCATCTTGTTTGGCCCGCTTGGCCTTGGCGATTTCATCAGACACCGTGTTACGCTTGGCCTTTAACGCCTCGGTTTGTTGAATGATCTCACGACGCTTGGCGTCAAGGGCGACGACCTGATCAATCTGTTCCCCGTCAATGCCGCGCGCTGCCAGTTTTTGCTTGGCCCAATCCGGCTTTTGCCGCAATACTTTAATATCTAACATGTGCTTGCCTCCATTAGTTGTCTAAACACAAAAAGAGCCTCCATCCGTTTGGGACGAAAGGCTCTTTTTCCGCGGTACCACCCAAAGTTTGACAATATGTCACCCTCTGCTGGATAACGGCCATCACCGTGCGGCTCTTCGCCGCCCACTATCGCGCTGGAATACGAGGACTGTCATGGCTTGCACCGACCGCCATGTCTCTGAAGCCTCTATAGGCGCTTACTCACGTGTTTGCTACTCTTAAGATACCGCATCCACTTGAAAGACGCAACCTTATTGATAGGCAGCCAGCGCTTTGGGATCGCGCACGCTGATCTGCCGCCCGCGTGACTGCTTGATCACCCCAGCCGTCTCTAACACGGTCAGCTTGCGGCTCAGGGTCTCCGGCGTCGTTCCGAGAAAGTCGGCCAGGTCTTTTTTCTTCATTGGCAATACAAACGTCGGGCCTTGTTGGGCGGCCTGTTCGCCGAGGTAATGGGCGATCCGCGTGACGACATCTGCCGTGGTTGCCAGCGTCGTCTGCGTTTCTAGTTCTTGGATCCGTTTAGCCAACGCGGCGATCAACGCCTTAGCGATGTCAGGATACTGCTTCAGCAGATGCTGAAAATCCTGCTTGTATAGCACACACGCCGTCACCGGCGAAAGGGCTTTGGCTTCTGCCGTGTGCTGTTGGTCCATAAACAGCGCACTGTCGCCGTCAAAATCTCCTGGCTTCAACAGGCGCAACAACTGTTCACGGCCGTCAGCAGAAGTCTTGGCGATCTTGACTTCGCCTTCATGGAGGATATACAAGGCATCGGCTTGGCTGTTTTCCATATATAACGTCGAATCGGCTGCAAAATGGTGATGATGAACCAGACTTTCAATCTGCTCAAGTTGGGCATGTGGCAGATGATTGAAAATTGGTACCGTCGCCACGCACAGATGCTCATGCTCAGTAATCGCCATCGCCTCCAACACTCATCTTATCATCCCAGATCTGCCGGATCGTTGCGTACAACTCACCGTACCAATCGTTAGAACTCGTCGACGCCCACTTATAGGTCAGCGTGTGTGGCCCTTTCTTCTCGGTCGCGTCAGGCACCGTCGAACTTTCGATCACCAGATCCACCTGATCAAGATCGTCTTCATTAGGCGAGATCAGCTCGATCCACGGCTGGCTCATCAAAAAAGCCAGCAGGTCGATATAACCGAGCAGAGTCTGCTCGATCACCACCGCCACCTTCACTTTGACCGGTGGCACAAACTGCACAACCAGCTGCAAAACGTTGCGGTAAAACGAATCCGTCAACACATCCAAGTTGTCAGAGAAATCACTCAGCTCGTGGCTAAAGACGATGTGTTCAATCGTCTGCCGAGTCTTTTTATGCAGGCTCGGATTTTCCGGCATCTGGTGGAGCTTCTCGTTGACTTCATAAGCCACTAGTTCTGTCAGGTCCTCCCCAAACTCGAGGATCGACACAGTCACCGCCAGCAGGTTGGCTAACAACATGTTCATGGTCGCCTGTGGCAGCAAGCCGTCGACGATGAAATCGACTGGCAACTTCGCCAAGAACTCGGTCACCAACGTATAGATTTCCGGGTTGTAGCGTTCAAATCGGCGCACCACAGTGGACTGCATGTCGGTCCCAGTCGTCACATAAAACGGCAAGAAGTTGAACAAGAAGAACAACGCAGCGGATTCACCCATCTGCTCACCGATACTCAGCGGCCCAAAATCAGGCGCCGGCTTCAGCTGTTCGTTCAACTCTTCGAAGATGTTTGGTACTGGGTACTTCAGCGCAAAATGCGTCTTCGCCAGCGACAAGGCATGGCCATCTTTAGACCGTTGTTCTGCCACCGCAGCATAATACATCGCGATTTCGCGCGTCACCAGATTCGGCCGACCCATGTCAAACATCTTGATGATGGCATCGATCTCGCGACCTTTTTGTTCCCGTGAAACTTCTGCAAACGGCCAGCCGGCACCATCAGTGGCCATCCAAAAGATGATGGTCAAAAAGACCCGGATCCGTTTTTCATCACCTTGCAAACTCAGCGTCTCATAAGAAAAACGAACCCCAAACTTGCGGGCAAAATCACGCACCGGCTTCAAGTGCCGCAACATGGTCGCCTTGCTGGTATCTTCATGTGCCAAGAAAGCCTCAAAGTTCTCATAGCGGTGATATAAAATCGCCTCTAAAAACTTGTAAGGCTGCCCTTGTTGCACGAAAAACAGTCGCACCTTGCTGGAAGGCTCGTTAAACAACCGTCGCGTCGGGGCACTCTTGTGATGGGTCATGGTTTCGAGGGCTTCGACAAGGCCGTTATACGTGTTATAAACGCTACCGTAATTCCGCCCCGTCAGAGAAGCAATCTGCTTCAAGTTCACATCTTTGACCAGCGGCTTGCCGTCGCGTTCTAATTCAAGCCGATCTTCAACGGGTGTCTGCGCAACACGAGCGTTGATGATTCGACGGAACAAACTCATTTTTTCTGTTTCGGACATCGAAAGAAATATATCTTCCCGACCTCGCATACACGATTCCCCCAATTATAATCAGACAATTATTCAAGATAAATTATAACCGCAATCAAGAGTATTTTTCAAATTAAGATTTATGAAAAATGATGTTAGGGCTTTGCCATACAGCCCACACACTTCCTTTCCTGACACAAACCGCATCAAAATCGTTGGGATAACGCTTATTTTTTCATCCCCCGAAGCGTCTCCATTCCCCTGCAATTTGTGTACCACAAGCAGAAATTGTGGCGTCCTGGTTTCCGGATCATGAATCTTGGCAGCTATGAATTACCGGTGAGCGCGACCGTTCGTTTCGTCAGCGGTTACACCTTATTGTCCACGATTTGTCGGTGTTTATACTTGGATAATCACGGATAGTCCCGCCAGCGTTAGAATAGTTCGTTTGGATACAGTTCGATAATTCCGTAGTATTTTTTAAATAATTTGATATAATCAATCATAGCGCTAATGGGGAGGATGGGCATGCAATTCGAATCATTATTCTTGGACAAAACCGCACAGCTCAAGCTGGCATTACGCCACAAACTTGACACAACCGCGCCACATGGGATCACGATTGCAGATCTCAGTAACCAGATGCAGCTTTCATATCAGCGCACCTACAACTTGTTTCAAGAGCTACTCGACGATTTTGAACGCCTGACGGAACAAACACCAACAGTCTTGCGCAAAGCCGTGATGAACGGACACATACCGATCAGCCTGGATGCCTATCGCTTCTATTTATTGCGCAATGCTGTTGCCTTCGAGTTCTTCGATTATGTCGTTCAAGGGCACCAGCCAAATATTGACAGGTTCTGTACCGACCACTTCATCAGCCAATCGACCCTGACCCGCAAAACGGTGCCGCTGCGGCGATTTCTTGCCCAGTACGGGCTGAAATTGACCACCGCGTCTGCGACGTTGACCGGCGGCGAAGTCCAAGTTCGTCTGTGTTTGCAAACCTTCTATTGGCAGGCGACACACGGTGCTGATTGGCCATTCACGACGATCGCCTTGGCTGCTATCCGCCAGCAAGTCACCACGATGCCCCCTGCCCACGATCTGTTGACGCAACAACAACTCATCTATCTGACTGCCATCAGCCACTTGCGTATTGCCCAAGGCCACCGCCTCGACCCGGCGACAACCGCCAAACTACCAGCACGTACCTATTTCACGGCCAGTGACTTCCCCCAGCTTAGTGCCGACCAACTTGTCGCAGAAAATCAATACGTCACTTGGTATCAGATTGGGACGTTTCGCTTCACCACCAATGCTGAGCTCACATCTCTTAGCAAACACGTGCCGGTCGCCGGTCGGGTAGTCGCCCACATCTTAGCGTCGCTCGCCACCTGCGATGCGCCTGGCATCTGCCAACTGGCTCACGAAACGCTTTTTTACCAAAATTTGTTCCGCGCAACCATCTGCTTCAGCCTATTGCAGAGTAATTACATCAAACCCAGTGATTTTAGTGAACCCGAGCTGATTGTGCCGCAACTCTTGGACTTCAAAGCGCAACTGACTGCTATCATCGCTGACTTACCTGCCACCGGCGATTACGCCGTTTTCCACCGAGAAAGTGCCGCATACTGCAACGAGGTTGCCTTTTTGGTTGCCCCACACCTGCAAACCGCGGCGCCGAGCAACACCCTCAATGTCGCCGTTCAACTGAATATCGACAATATCTTACACCGCGGGCTGGTTAATTTTTTGGATAATCTCAGTTTCGTTAAGCGCTTGCCACCAGAAAGTGCCATCGACCACTGCGATTTACTGATCACCGAATCTGAGCGCTTGCTGAGCGCAGGGACATCTGCGTTCAATCAAGCCCACCCAGAAGCGGTCTTCATCTGGTGTCTAGACGCGACTGAAGTCGATTTCCATCATTTGTATCAGACCTTGTGCCGTCGTTATCAGCAAAAACTGGTCCCACGATCGTCAGCCAACTGAATAACCTTTGCATCAACAAGTGCCGGTGCGGCACAGCCCAATTCAGGTTGTGCCACATCGGCACTTTTTTACATCAACTTGATCATGAGGGATAAACGGCGATCCGATCAGTCCCAATCATTGCGGTTTGAATCGGTTTGGCATAAAACTCACTGAGTTTATCTGCCTGCAACAATTCTTGGCGATTCCCTTGGGCAAAGATCTCTCCGTCTTTAAGTAGCATCACGTGTTGGAAACATGGCATCAACTCCTCCGTATAATGGGAGACAAACAGCAATGCCGGACTATCGGGCATCTCTGCGATCTTAGCGACTCGCTGCAACAACGCTTCTCGAGCAAACAAGTCTAGGCCATTGCACGGCTCATCGAGGATCAACAGCTGCGGATGCGCCATCATCGCCCGGGCGATCATGACCAGCTGGCGCTCACCTTGTGACAACACCCCATAGGTTTTGCCAATCAGCTTGGCGCCACCCATGTCGCTCAAGATCCGCTTGGCTTCATTGAGTTCCGCGCGCGTGTAGCGTTCATACAAGCCAATGCTGGCAAACTTGCCCGACAACACAATGTTTTCGACGCGATCGCCAGGATGTAGCCAATCTTGCAACGCCGTCGACACCCAGCCGATCTTGCGCGTCAACTCCGGGATCGAGGTGTGCCCGAACACCCCACCTAACACCTCCAGCTGACCGCTCGAAGGCCACAGATCACCGTGGATCATCTTGAGCATGGTCGTTTTCCCAGCGCCGTTAAGTCCCAAGATCGCCCAGTTTTGATTCGGTTCGATCGTCCAGTCAATGTGTTTGAGGATCGTTTTCGTGCTTCGTTCTAGCGTGACATCACGGAATGCCAAAATTGGTTGTGTCATCGGATTTCCTCCTTAGTTGGTCGTCAACCAGATAAGGCGACCCGTAACCAAAGCCCACGAGTTCGGGTCCCGGTACGGTTCGCCTTATCAATCAAACAAAAAATTAAACTAACATGTTGTACAGCATCGGGTTATCGATCAAGTTGATGTAGCGCGGATCGAATTTCTCCATGCGCGATACAAGCTCAGAATATGTACTCTTGTCACCCAACAAGATCCCGACTAATACCGGGCCTTCACCGTGACTGGCGCGCTTAGTATATTCAAACTTGGTGATATCATCGTCAGGTCCAAGCACCTTGCTGACGAACTCGCGCAGTGCCCCTGGCCGTTGCGGGAAGTTGAAGATGAAGTAGTGTTGCAAGCCGGCATAAACCAGTGCGCGCTCTTCGATCTCTTGCATCCGGTTGATATCGTTGTTCCCACCCGAAACGATGCAGACAACGGTTTTGCCAACGATCTCGTCTTTCAAATTATCCAACGCACTGACGCTCAATGCCCCAGCAGGTTCAGCGACAATTGCTTCTTTGGTGTACATGTCAAGAAGCGTTTGGCTGACCGCACCTTCTGGCACTTGGGTCAACACGTCAACGTGCTTGCGCGCAGTTTTGTAGGTCAAATCCCCTACTCTGCCCACCGCACAACCATCGACGAACGTGTCCATCGAATCCAAGGTGACCGGATGGCCGGCCTTGAACGCTGCGGCCATCGAAGCGGCGCTCGCTGGTTCCACGCCGACAACTGTCGTCTGCGGGCTGACCCCTTTGGTATAGGTCGATACCCCAGAGACCAGGCCGCCACCACCGATGGCAACACATAGATAATCAACATCGAAGTTTTGTTCTTTGGCGTCTTGGAAGATTTCGGTTGCGATCGTGCCTTGGCCGGCCATCGTGTTAAAATCTTCGAACGGTGCGATGAAGGTCTGATTCTCTTCTTCACAGAACTTCATGGCAGCTGCAGCACATTGGTCGAACGTGTCCCCGACCATCTTGATGGTGATGTTATCGCCACCGAAGAATTCGACTTGGTCGTGCTTTTGTTTTGGCGTAGGCACCGGCATAAAGATGGTCGCGTGAATGCCCATCTTCCGACTGGTCCAAGCGATCCCTTGTGCGTGGTTGCCAGCACTGGCGCACACAACGCCGCGGGCACGTTCTTCTTCAGTCGTTTGGCTGACCGCAAAATAGGCGCCGCGGATCTTGAAGGAACGAACTTCTTGGAGATCTTCGCGTTTGAGGTAAACCTTGGCCTGATATTTTTGAGATAAATACGAGTCGTATTGGAGCGGCGTGTGGCGAATAATTGGCGCCAACACCCCGCTTGCTTTTTCAACATCTGCCTGCGTTAATTCTTGTTTCTCGACAGCCATATTCGCCACCATCCTTTCATGATTCCAAAATAATTTTTTTGCGGATCGCTCCGCCCAAAACCCGCGAATGGTCGCAGGCTTTGGGCGAAGGCAGAAGCCCAAAGGCCTCTGCCCGCCGTGTAAAAGAGCCGCAATCACGAGAGTGACTGCAGCTCTTTTACAAATCAGGCACTAATCAAAAGATTAGTCTTGAGGTGTGGAGTACTTGTCAGCTTCGGTAACGAATGGCATTGCTGAACGTAATTCTGCACCGACGCGAGAAAGCAGCGAGTTAGCAGAGCGTTCGCGCAACTTCTTGAGTTCTGGGAAGCCAGCACGGTAGTCAGCCATGAAGCGCTTAGCAAAGGTGCCGTCTTGGATATCCTTAAGGGCATTTTCCATAGCCTTCTTGGATTCTGGGCCGATGACCTTAGGGCCAACGATGTAAGCACCGTATTCAGAAGTGTTGGAGCAGTCAGCATACATCTTGTTGAAGCCGCCTTCGTAGATCAGGTCAGCAATCAACTTCATTTCATGTTGAACTTCGAAGTAAGCAAGCTGTGGGCTGTAGCCGGCTTCGGTCAGCACTTCGTAGCCAGTTTCGATCAGGGAAGTCAAGCCGCCCATCAGGACGTTTTGTTCACCGAAGAGATCTTCATCAGTTTCTTCCTTGAAGGTCGTCTTCAAAAGGCCGGCACGGGCAGCGCCGTTACCCTTAGCAAATTCCTTAGCTTCGTCTTCGGCATGGCCAGAAGCATCTTGCCAAACACCGTACAATGCAGGAACACCGAAGCCTTCTTTGTAAGTACGACGGCAAAGGTTACCTGGACCTTTAGGTGCCATGATGATTACGTCAACGTCTGCAGGTGGGACGATTTCCTTGTAGTAAACGTTGAAGCCATGGGAGAAGCCCAAGATGTTGCCTGGTTCCAAGTTGTCCTTAACGGATTCTGCGTAAACTTCTGACATTGCTTCATCAGTGGTCAGCATTTGGATAACGTCAGCTTGCTTTGCAGCTTCAGCAACGGTGAAAACATCGAAGCCGTCGCGCTTAGCGGCGTCCCATGACTTACCAGGACGGGCACCGATGATGACATCGAAGCCGGAATCGCGCAAGTTGTTAGCTTGGGCGTGGCCCTGAGAGCCGTAGCCGATAAAGGCAAATTTTTTGCCTTGCAGATAATTGGTGGTGACGTCCTTTTCGTATAACATGTTTGCTACTGCCATATGTAATTACCTCCAGTAATTATGTTCTTGAGAGTCGGTTAACAAATGCGATGAATCTTCTGTTGTTTCCATGGTGCTAGCAATGAAATCACACTCAGATCCCCATCATGTGGTCATTGGATTGACCAGGCGCGATCATTGGGTGGACCGCTTCGAGTTTAGGAATCGGGACCTCGATCAAGGCCGAGTGTTTCGAGGCAAGGGCCGTTTGTAGCATTGACTTCCAATCTCCATGAGGATCGAGCTTGTATGGCTCAATTCCGTATGCTTGCGCCAGCTTCTGGAAATCGGGTTGTTCATGGAAAACGGTTTGTGACCGCCGTTCATCATAGAACAAGTCTTGCCATTGTCGAACCATGCCCAGCGTCCCGTTGTTCAGCAAGATCACCTTGATGTTCAAGCCATAAGCCGCCAAAACGTCGAGCTCTTCGCTTGTCATCTGCAGGCTACCATCACCTGTGAACAGGATAATGGTTTGATCCGGATGCGCGAACTGGGTGCCGATCGCAGCGGGAATGCCAAAGCCCATTGTGCCAAGGCCGCCGCTGGTCACGAGCTGACCGGGGAATGTGTACGGGTAAAACTGTGCCGCCCACATCTGGTGTTGGCCAACATCGGTGACAACATACGCCTTGCCTTCAGTCAACGCACCCACTTCTTCGATCAGCTGTTGAGGCTTGATCACACCGTCTTGGTGGATATAGTGATACGGATGGGCTTTCCTGCGATCGCGACATTCTTCGACCCACTCGCCGTGACGGGCGGCGGTTGAGTCAAAAGGCACCATCGCTTGTAATGCTTGTTTGGCGTCGGCAACGACGCCATACGTTGTCTTGATGATCTTCCCGATTTCTGCCGGGTCGATATCGATATGGGCAACTTCCGCATTAGGAGCGAAGCGACGCGTATTCGGTGCGAACCGATCTTCGAAGCGACAACCGATGTTGATCAAAAGATCGCAGTTGTGCAACGCCATGTTGGCGGCATAAGAGCCATGCATCCCCGCCATCCCCATGAATAGAGGATCGGTGTTTGGCATCACGCCTAGACCTAACAACGTGGCAATCACCGGAATGTGATGTTTGTGGGCGAATTCGTTGAACTCGTCACCAGCTTTGGCACTGACAACCCCACCACCGGCGATCATCAAAGGCTTCTCAGCCTTGGCTAAGGCCTTCAAGATTGCATCGATGCCATCCTTGGCTTTGCGATCGAGCTGTTGATTACGGACATCAAGCGGTTCAGGTTCGACAACATCTGCTGGGAACACTTTGCCTGACATGATGTCCTTCGGCAAGTCGACAACCACCGGTCCTTTGCGTCCAGATTCTGCTAGGGCAAACGCCTTGGCAACGATCTGTGGCACTTCTTCAATGCGGCGAGTTTGAAAACCCGCTTTTGTCACTGACTTCGTGAGGCTTAAAATGTTCACCTCTTGAAACGCGTCAGTGCCGATCATCTTAGTTCCGACCTGGCCTGTGAAGACCACCATCGGAACGGAATCGCGCATCCCATCAGCAATCCCGGTGATGGCATTGGTTGCCCCGGGACCACTGGTGACGAATACGACACCAGTCTTGCCTGTCGATTTGGCGAAGCCTTCGGCCGCGTGTGCGGCACCCTGTTCGTGACGAACCAGAATATTGTTGAAATGTTTTTGATACATCACATCATATTCCGGTAAGATTGCGCCACCTGGATATCCGAAGACAACATTTACGCCTTGATCGACTAATGCTGAAATCAACAACTCAGCGCCGCTTTGCTTATCTGCTACACTTTGCTGTGGCTTACTTGACTGTTTCATTTGCATTGATTCACCTCCTCTCCATGATTAAAATCAAATTAATGTTTGATTAGAAATCATGTCTATTAATTTACTATAATTTCAGGAAAAGTCAACAGCTTACGGAAAAGTTTTTTAAGTTTTTTCTGATGACGGTGGAAATCCGCGTCAGACAGGCATTCTTTCCGGGGCTTTTTTTAGCTAATCAAGCCTCATCCAAATCTCATCTTCGCATCTGATTGCCACTTACGTCTTAGAACATTATGTGACTATTCACATTTAATGTCAAAAAAAATCCTTCGACGTTTGTCGAAGGATTTGCTCTTAACCGATTCCTTGCGCGGAATTAGCTGATGTTTGCTGTTGGGCCAGTAACTGGCGCTGACGTTGCGCCGCGTTGCGGTAGACCTGATCGAGATGCTTGCGGTCGTTACCAAGCTCATACATGACAATCGTCATTACCTCAAAGTTGGTAAAGAAGCGCCGAGCCGGTGATGCTTCCTGTAGCCACTGAGAAAAAGTCATCTCAAAATCATTGACCGTTTGGTTCATTCGCGCCAACAATTGCGTCAGAAGCTGTTTTTCAAATGGTGTGATTTTGACCCAAGATGTGTGATAGTTAAAGTTTTCCAAAGAAACCTCTGAAATCTCTGTCGTCAGATCCAGCTCCCGATAGATCAGCGCCATCAAGGTATGTAGGGCCTCTTGATCGTGACGTGTACCAAATTCGAGCTTCAGCCGCTGCCGTAACAACAGCGTCAAAGTATCTGGATCATCTGCTGCGTTTTGTTGCGCACGATCCAATAACGCCGTCACCAGCTGATAGCCGGTTTGGCCACCGCGACTCATCTGCCGCTTCGCCTGCGTAAAATCGATCACCCCTGGTAGATAATACTGGTGGATCCACAGCCAATCGCTGATATCTTCTAGTGCCTCGCGCCCTTTATCGGTCAACTCAAAGCCGGCAAGGACAGGCACCAGATACTGACGCTGTTGAAGCTTCGTCAACAATCGCGTCGGTTCGATCCGATACCGTTCTTGCCATAGCAACTCATCACATACCGCCTGAGCATCTTCCATTGTCACCAAGTATAAGAAGACCTTCACTGTCGGTGTCATTCGCATGCTATCGCCTCCAAGCTTCACTCTGATGAATATTGTATCCGCTGGGGAAAGCGTTGTCAATTTTGAGCGTGGCGCCACATCAAAAACACCAGTCACGCCCGATCTGTAAGATCAAGCATCACTGGTGTTTAAACTTCGACAATCACTGGTTAATTACGGTGATCTCGATGCGGCGTCAGATCGACTTCAGCCAACGGGATCAGATGTGTCTTGTGTTTGACCTTATACCAGACCAACAATACGATGAATAACGGGATCGACATATACGAAACTAATAGTCGGCCCCAGGCAAAATGGGTCACACTGGAGATATCTTGACCTAAGATCATGACCAGGCTCATGACGATCGCCAACAGGGGTCCGATCGGGAACCACTTCGCATGGTACACTAATTCGTCCAGAGAGTGCCCCTGAGCGACGAAAGCACGCCTGAAGCGGTAATGGGATACAGCGATGCCAAGCCACGCGAGAAAGCCTGTGAGGCCGCTTGCGGCGACCAGCAGTTGGTAGACGCTTGGCCCCATGATGCTGGACAAAAACGTCAACGCCCCAACTGCGGTGGTTGCCAGCAATGCCGGTAGCGGCACGCCGCGGCGGTTCGTTTTGCCAAAGATCCGCGGGGCAAAACCAGAGTTGCCCATCGCCCACAGCATCCGCGTCGACGCGTACATCCCCGAGTTGGCGCTGGAGATCACCGACGTCAAGATCACGGCGTTCATGACACTCGCCGCACCTGCCAAGCCGATACGTTTGAATACCAGTGTGAACGGTGAGATGGCCACGTCTTGGGCGCTGGCGCCTAAAAGATTCGGGCTGGTGTACGGAATAATGGCCGCAATGACGGCGATAGCGAGGATATAAAACAGCAAGATCCGCCAAAACACCTGCTTAATCGCCTTGGGAATACTGGTTTCAGGCGTCTCGGACTCGCCGGCGGTAATCCCGATCAGCTCTGTCCCTTGAAACGAGAACCCAGCAACCACAAACACTGACAGCGTCGCCGGCCAGCCGCCGACAAACGGCGCGGCCTTGAAGGTGTAATTATGCAGCCCGATCGGCTTGCCTCCGAGGATCCCGACGATCGTCATGATCCCGACAGCCAAGAAAACGATGACGGTGATGACTTTGATCAGCGACAGCCAATACTCGGTTTCGCCAAACGATCGCACCGAGATGATGTTGATCAAGAAAATCAACGCCAAAAATCCGAGCGAAAAGATCCAACCCGGTACCGCCGGCAACCAAAAATGCATGACGATAGCGGTCGTGGCAACATCAACCGCCACCGTGATCGCCCAGTTGAACCAATAGTTCCACCCTAAGGCAAAGCCCACCGCTGGGTCGACAAAGCGACTCGCGTATTCTGAAAAGCTCCCGGAAACCGGGATATAAGTTGCCATTTCACCCAGACTGGTCATCAAGAAGAAGACCATGATCCCGATGCCGATATAAGCGAGGATCGCCCCACCAGGTCCGGCAGTCGCGATGGCACTGCCGCTGGCAACGAATAAGCCAGTCCCGATCGAACCACCAAGAGCGATCATCGACAGGTGCCGGGTCTTTAATGACCGACTCACCTGAGTATGTTCCTGTTTTGCCACTATTGCGCTTCCTTTCACTTCAGGTCCTACCGTGCCAGAAAGCACAAAAACGCGCATTGCTAAGGCCAATGCGCGCTGAAAGACACAGACTGATTAGCACCCCGCCGATTGGCGACAGTTCAAGTCGTATTCCAACTTGACCCAAGCCTTTTGTACTGTCGCTGCAAAAGACTTTCGGCACGATCCCCTTTTGAATGCGTTCCTCCTAGCGACAGCTAGTCCCGACACTCGACTGATGGCCCGTGCGACCTCTAATATCACGTTTTCGTGCCGTTATGGCACACTGCAAGCAGTATACCAAAAAGCCGCCGGCTTACGCCAGCGGCTCTCATTTGGTTCTCACTTATTTCTCAGCCATCCGGATATCCTCGACGATTTTGTTGCCTTCGAGGTCTTCCCGTTGGAAATCTTGATCTTCTACAGGCAGATGCAATCGCAAATCCGAGAAGGTTTGCAACGCGAGATCCGCCGATTCGACATCCATCTTCAACAGATGGCCGCCAAATTTGTGGTCGTCACTCAAGAAATGCAGGTGGAATCCTGGTGCGGAAACCCCGGCATACAGTTGTGGGGAATAATAACCCACAACTGTCCCAGTAACATCAGTGGTATCAAACATCGCCTGAGCTTCAGCAGTCTGGCGCAACGTTGGATATGGTGCGGTTTGGGCACAAACGACCCGCGTCTGCACATAACTGAAGTGGCCGTGCATCTTGACGCCAGCGAAGGTGTTCTTGGTCCGCAACGCGTTGACAATCGTTGGGCGGATGTCAGCGTCACTGACGTTCGTAATTTGTTGGGCGTCTTCAAAATGTGCGTAATGCACATTAGCAAACGGCACCTTTTCATCAGGATCAACGACCCGGATCTTACCACTGGAAGCCACTTGGTAGACGACGCCGTCGAGGATCACAAGCTCGCCGTCGAGTCCAGCTAAGGTGCCAATACCAGTATCACCATGACGCATTAACTCCCCAATAGTGAGTGTCCCTGCGAATAAACCTGGCACGAGATTGGCTAAAGTACCATGTTGGAATAACAATGAACTCATGATTGTCCCTCCTAAGAATTGAATGGCTTCATTATACGCCCAACCCAAGCAAAAGTGCAACAATTTTTAAAAACTGTTGCACTGTTGATGTATACAGGCTGTTTATAGTACATAAAAATCGGTTAAAACCCGCAAGATATCGGTATCTTGTTAAGAAAAACACATGCTCTCCGGCTGTATCTACCTGTTAGAACTGGTCTTCCAACATGGTCTGGCTGAGCTTCAAGTTGTCGGAATAATCGACTGGAATGTCGACGACAACGGGGCCCTCGGTGGCAAATGCTTCGTCCAAAACCTTGCCCAGATCTGTCGGCTTTTCGACACGCAAGCCTTTGGCGCCGAAGCTTTCCGCATATTTCACAAAATCGACAGGGCCAAAGTCGACACCGGCGGACTGACCGTATTTCATCTCTTCTTGGAATTTAACCATGTCGTAGTGGCCATCGTTCCAGATGATGTGCACGATGTTGGCGTGCAGGCGCACAGCTGTTTCAAGTTCTTGGCTTGAAAATAAGAAGCCACCATCACCAGAAACGGATACAGCCTTCTCCCCTGGACGGACCAAGGTCGCTGCGATCGCCCAAGGCAAGGCGACCCCAAGCGTCTGCATCCCGTTGGAAAAGAGCAGACGGCGAGGTTCGTATGACCGGAAATGACGCGCCATCCAAATATAGAAGCTACCGACATCGACCGCCACGGTCATGTGGTCATCAACGCGCTTTTGCAGCTCTGAAATGATCGACAGCGGATGGCTGTATTGTTGGGTTTCGATTGCCGGTGGAACATCGCGTTCGTGCAGCTTGGCTTGCAAGGCGTCGAGCTTTGGCTTGGTGCTTGGCGCGACCTGATAGCCACGGACTAATGGCGTCAAAATATCGAGGGTCTGGTGGATATCCCCAACCAGCTCGGTTTCTGGCTGGAAGTTATGGTCGATCTCAGCAGGTGCAGAATCGATCACCACGATCCGAGCTTTGCCATCTTCGTTCCAGTTACGCGGTTCGTATTCGACGGGATCGTAGCCGATCGTGATGACAAGATCAGCATCGTGCAACAGTTGGTCCCCTGGTTGGTTGCGGAATAAGCCCACCCGTCCGAAGAAATTATCTTCTTGAGCGTGGGAAATGATCCCGGCGCCTTGGAAGGTTTCAACGACTGGCAATTCTGTGACGGCCAGCAGGTCGCGAATGCTTTGGGTGATTTCAGGCGAGCTGGCCCGCATCCCCAACAACAACACTGGCAATTCAGCGTCTTTGATCTGGCGTGCCAAGTAGGTCATGTCTTCTGGGCTAGCCGGGCCGAGTTTTGGCGCCTTCATCGTCCGGATCGGTTCGGACGTGACTTCGGCATCAGTGACGTCTTGCGGCACGGACACGAAGCTGGCGCCTTGCTTGCCAGATTCAGCAGCCTGATAGGCATTGGCAATGATCTCAGAAACATTATCAGGATCTTGCACTTCAGCAGAGAACTTGGTGATTGGCGCAAAAAGGTCCGCGTTGCGCATGCTTTGGTGTGCTGAACGCAACAAGTCTGCACGCTTCACCTGGCCAGAGATTGCCAGCACCGGGTCGCCTTCTGCATTAGCAGTGACCAGCCCGGTCGCCAGGTTCGACGCGCCTGGGCCAGAAGTCGTCAAGACCACACCGGGCTTGCCGGTGATGCGACCGATACCGGCTGCCATGAACGCTGCGTTTTGTTCGTGGCGGACGACGACCAGTTGTGGGGTCTTGGGATTGGTGGGATGTTCTAGTGTCTCAAAAACCCGATCGATCTTGGCACCCGGGATCCCGAAGACGTAATCGACCCCGTGATTGACCAAGCTATCAACAACCAAATCTGCGCCGTAACGCTTCTCTTCTGTCATGAAATTTCCTCCGTTTTCACTCATCTGTAACTAAGATACGCTCCAATCTGTTTCATTTCAATAGTGAATCTTTATTATCAATCCCGTATTATTGCGTTTTTCAGGCAATAACACGAATATTGTTCTGTGTTACACAAGGGCCTTTCCGCGGATTTTTACCCCGGTCAGTTGCCGGGCCTACACGCTGAACGCCGTCAAACCAACGCCAACAAAAAAGCGGACGACCATCTCGGTCATCCGCATCGCATTACGCGTTAAGGTTAAGTTTGATTTTCCCGATACCTTGTGTAGCATCGGTCACATGAAATTCGAATTGATATTTTTCGAAAATGTGTTGCAGTTTCGCATAATTCTCTTTATCAAAGGAACTGATATTGCCATCGATCAACGTGATCCCGGTTTTGCGAGCCAGGTTAACGAAGGCCTTGAGGGCTAACTGGGCTAAGCCCATGTTCTGAAAATCATAAAAGGCAAGGCGGCTTTCGCTACCCAAGGTTTCGAGCACCGTGATATGCATCTTGTTCGCCCAATGATCGACATCAAACAGCAACTGTGACTGATATTCTGCCTTGGAATGCCCATATTTATCAACGTTTTCAAACGGGGTGTAAACAGAAACCGTGAAGCTCTTCTGTTGTTGGTCAGGTTTGAAATCGGTATAAACAATGTATTGGGTCGCCTTAGACTCAGCGTTGGGTTGCGGCTGATTCATGCTAGAAAGAATCGTGAATTGCGGATCTTTTTCGATCGCAGCCATGCGTTTGGCATACACCTGATCATACTCTGTTTGGGAACTCATGTTGAAACCTCCACCTTTGATGTTAGTTTCATTATAGCATTATCTATCACACGCCACGACAGTTCTTTTCAAAATGAAATGAAAAAATAATTTTGCGCTCAGCAAACGATAAAAAAGTGACTTTTCATGAATGTCGCAACCGCCGATAGTACACTTCCTGACGCGGACCGTTGCCGCTCAGGCCCGCCGGCAAAGCAATTGTGAATCGATATTCAAAGCCCTGGCGCCGCAACAGCTGCAACGACCGCTGATTGTCCGGAAACGCCGCAGCCCAGATCGCGGTCATCCCATTTTCAAATAAAAAGTCACAGAATAATGTCAATGCCTCTGTCATAAATCCCTGTCCCCAAAACGGCCGGGCCAATGCGTAACCGATTTCTCTTGTCCAGGCGTCTGGACTATCAGGATCCCCTGTACGCGGATATGCTCCGATATTGCCGATCACGTGGCCTTGGTATTCAATTGCAAAATCACTGGCACTCATGATGAACTGCTGCAGGATCTGCTTGGTCTTCGCCTGGCTTGCCGCTGGCCGCATGCCGGCGGATTCTGTGACCCGCGGATCACTGGCATAAGCGAGGTAGTCAGAAGCGTCGTTTAACGTAAAGTCGCGGATCACGATCCGCTTGCCGATCAGGTGCATCGCCTTCACCTCCCAGACCATCGTAGCATACGGCGTGCCTGGCGTCGCGGCAAAGTTCAGCTTGACAATCGGCGAGAATTCGGTATGATTAATAAGTTAGTTTAAATCTTATAAGCGAGGTGAAGAACATGCGTGATAACATTTTACTTGCATGTGCTGAAACCGGCGAACGGATCTACCTGACTTCTAAAAACAAGCGTAACACGCCAGACCGTCTTTCTTTGAAGAAGTATTCTCCAAAGTTGCGCAAGCGCGTTACCTTTACCGAAGTTAAGAAGTAATTCATTCGTCGTCTACGGCCGTGACGACCAACCGCCCTACCAGTTTACTGGTAAGGCGGTTTTTTTGCTTCTAGGCGCTCTCATGCGCTTCTATGGCGGTACCCAAAAAGCCTCAGTCCAAGTAATTTTGGACTGAGGCTTTTGTGACTATTCGGTAACGCCGTTTTTGAAGATAGCGATCCCGTGAACGTCATACTTTTCGTTGTTGGTCTTGGTTTCGCCAGAAGCGACCTTGATCAAGTAATCAGCGAATTGGTCTGCCAGGTTGTCGATATCATGATCGACTAACTGACCGGCATCGAAATCGATCCAACGAGGCTTCTTGTTGGCGATGTATGAGTTTGAGGCCACCTTGACCGTTGGCACGTATGTGGCAAACGGAGTGCCGCGACCAGTCGTGAACAAGACCATCTGGCAGTCTGCAGAAGCTTCTGCAGAGCTGGAGACCAAGTCATTACCTGGGGATTGCAACAAGTTGAGACCCTTCTTTTGGATCTTGTCGCCGTATTGCAAGACGTCGCGCACCAGACTGGTACCTGACTTTTGGGTGCAACCCAGAGACTTGTCTTCAAGCGTGGTGATCCCGCCTTCTTTGTTACCAGGAGATGGGTTTTCGTAAATTGGCTGATGGAAGGACTCGAAGTAGCCCTTGAAGTTGTTGATCAAATCAACAATCTTGTGGAAGGTCGGTTCGTCTTGCGCACGGGACATCAGAATCGTCTCGGCACCAAACATTTCTGGCACTTCAGACAACACTGCGGTGCCGCCTTGTGCGGTTACCCAGTCAGCCACACGACCCAACAAAGGATTGGCGGTAACACCGGATAAACCATCAGAACCGCCACACTTCAAGCCGATCTTGAGTTCAGACAGCGGTTGTGGTGTCCGAACATCGTTGGCAGCGGCATCGTTGAGGTCTTCCAACAACTCTGTCGCGGTACCAATATCATCGTCGACTTCCTGAGCGATCATGAACTTCATGCGATCATGGTCGATCGGGCCGCCGAGTTTTTCGATTTCCTCGACCATGCCGTCCATCTGGTTGTTTTCACAGCCAAGGCCGTAGACCAAGACCCCACCGGCGTTAGGCTGCAAAGCCGCGTCGCAGAGGATCTTACGGGTCGTTTCGAAGTCATCACCGAGTTGAGAGCAGCCATAAGGGTGCTTCAAGACCAAGATGTTGTCGAAATTGCCATTGTCCGGATGCAAAGCCTTGAACTGCTGAACCACAATGTCCAGCAGTGGGTTGATACAGCCGACAGTCGGGATGATATACAAGTCATTACGGATACCAACCTTACCATTGGCGCGCTTGTAACCCATGAAGGTCCGCTCGTCTTTGGCCACCTTGCGGGTGATATCGTTTGGCTTGTAAGTGTATTCGAGTTCACCAGACAGGTTCGTCTTGATGTTGTGGGTGTGCACCCAAGCACCTTTGGCGATAGGCTGGGTGGCATGACCAATTGGGAAGCCATATTTGATGACATCCTCGTCTTGGGCAATGTCTTGCAAGGCAAACTTATGACCGCGATGGATATCTTCCAGCAAGGTCACTTGCCCTTTTTCAGTCGACAGGGTCGTCCCCTTGTCGATGTCTTGCAAGGCCACGCCGACTTTATCGGCATGGTTCAAAATGATAAAAGCGTTCATATTACGCCTCCGCGTTGATAGCTTGGACCGCTGCGCGTGCCCCATCCTTATCGAAGGTATCCAGATCTTTGAGAACAGCTTCCTTCAAACCGGCAACCTTGGTCAGGTCTTCACCCCAAAGGGTCGAGTCTGCCAAAGCGGCACCAACATAGTCGGATTCACCGACAAGCTTCTTGAATTCAGCCATGATCTCAGGGGTATCACTAGGCTCAAAGTCAGCTTTACCAGCATAGATCTTCAGGTAAGCAGCCAAAGCCAAGGTGATGCGTTCTGGTAACTTGCCTTCCTTCGCGACATAGCGCTTGAAGGTTGGGAGCAAACGTGCGCGGAACTTAGAAATCGAGTTCAGAGCAATGCTTGATAATTCATGCTTAACGAATGGGTTTTCGAACCGTTCCTTAACACCTTCAGCATAATCTTTGAGTTCTTGTTCTGGCAAGGCAACCGTTGGGATGATTTCTTGATACATTTCATCGTTAACGAACTTGTAGAAGTCTTTGTCCGCCATCACTTCGCCGACGGTTTCGATGCCAGCCAAACGAGCGATCGGGCTCATCGTGGTGTGAGGGCCGTTAAGCAGGGAAACTTTACGGTTACGGTATGGCTGCATGTCGTCGGTGACAACCAAGTTCAAGCCGGCTTGCTTAGCTGGGAACAAGTCAGAAAGCTTCTTGTTACCTTCAACAACGAAGATGAAGAAAGGTTCAGCCTTAACCATGTTGTTGTCATGGTAGCCCCATTCTTGTTCGAGTTCAGCGGCACGGTCGCGTGGATAACCAGGCACGATACGGTCAACCAAGGTGGCATAAAAGTCGTTGTCGGATTCGATCCAGGCTTCGAAGTCTGCACCAAGGTTCCAGAGCTTAGCATACTTGAGAACGTATTCCTTCAACGTGTTGCCGTTGTGGTTGATCAGTTCGCAAGGGATGATCTGGAAGCCAGGCAGGCCCAACTTGAAGCGTTCGCACAACAAGGCGGTCAGCTTTGCTGGGTAGGTGCCGTTTGGCAGATTTTCAAGCTTGTCGTTTTCGTCAAAAGCGATCCCGGCTTCGGTCGTGTTAGAGAAGATGAATTGAGCCGTTGGGATCTTTGCAAGATCCAAGTAGCTTTGCCAGTCTTCATAAGGACGTACGGTTTGGTTGATGTCTTCGATGATTTCAGCATCTTGGACCTTCTTGCCGTCGAGCTTACCTTCCAACAGGCTGGTGTACAAACGGTCTTGCTTTTCGAGTTCTTTGGTCCGGCCGTTTTCGATTGGCTGCACGATGGCAACGCCGCCCTTGAACAAGTCTTTCTTGTTCATCTGTTGGATCTGCCAGTCAACAAAGGCACGTAAGAAGTTACCTTCGCCAAACTGGATAACCTTGGTCGGGTATTTAGGAAGCTTGCGGAACGAATCATTCAAAGTTGGTAATGACATATTTTCCTCCATTAAATAAGTAAATGTAATTATGAGAACCAATGGGCGTCCACTTCACGCATCGATGACGCGCGAGGTGACGCCCTTGGTTAGCTCAAGACTTGTGCTTTAGTTGAATAATTCTGCTGGGGTCTTGTCATTGAAGAAGCCGAAGAAGTTATAAGCATTGTTATAGCTGATGTCTTCAACAATCTTGCCAAGATAGTCTTCATCATCAGGGACACGGCCTTGTTCAGCCAAGTCGCCGAAGAAGGAGCAAAGGACACGACGGAAGTATTCATGACGTGGGTATGACAGGAACGAACGAGAATCGGTCAGCATACCGACGAAGTTAGGCAACAAGCTCTGTTGGGCAAATGTCCGCAGTTGGTTTGTCATCCCTTCGGCAGTATCGTTGAACCACCAGCCAGCACCTAATTGGATCCGTTGAACCCCACCGGCGATGAAGCAAGGCATCATCGTTGCGAGTTCCATCCAGTCATTCGGGTTCAATGAGTAGAAGATGGTCTTAGGGATCTTGTTTTCGTCTTGCAACTTGGTGTAGAGCTTTTGGATCTGAAGCACGATGTCAGGTTGAGTACCCATCGCATCATACCCAGTATCTTGGCCGAGCTTCTTGAACATTGGCCGGTTGATATCACGCACAGAGTTGATATGGAACTGCATGGTCCAGTCGAACTCGTAGTTCAAGCGCATCAATTCTTCCAACAAAGCAGTCAAGAACAAGTCGTTTTCATGTTCAGTAACGTGCTCGTCACGTGCAGCCTTAGCCAAAACGGCGTTGACTTCGTCTTCGGTACCTTCGACGAAGTGGTAGCTCAGCAGACTGTGGTCTGACAGGCGACCGCCCATTTCGTTAAAGAATTCGAAGCGTTGGTGCAAAGCCTTGATCAAGCTACGGAAGTCAGTAACCTTCACCCCGGATTGCTTGGAAAGTTCTTCCAAGTAAGCGCCAGTGTTTGGCCGGTTAAGTTGGATCAGGTTGTCAGGACGCATAGCAGGTAAGGTCCGGAAGCCGTTTTCCTTCTCTTCAGCCTTCAACAACTTGTGGTAATGCAAGTCGCTGGCTGGATCATCGGTCGTGCAGACAGCTTGAACATGAGAGTTCTTGATCAAGTTGCGAGGCTTGAAGGCGTCTGTTTGCAACTCAGCGTTGGCTTTCTTCCAGATGGCTGGCGCCGTCTTACGGTTGAAGGTTTCGTTGATGCCGAAGAAACGACGAAGTTCAAGATGCGTCCATTCGTACAACGGGTTACCAGCAGCCTTTTCGATGGTGCCTGCCCATGCCAAGAACTTCTGGTATTCATCGCCGTCGCCGGTGATCAATTCTTCTGGCACGCCGTTAGCACGTTCCAAGCGCCACTTGTAATGGTCACCGTAAGTACCTTCGTTCAACCAGATCCGGGTGATGTTAGGATAGTTCTTGTTCTCGTAGATTTCTTCCGGGTTCAAATGGCAGTGGAAGTCAATGATCGGCATTTTCTTTGCGTGATCATTGAACAACTTCTTGGCCATATCATTGCTCAACAGAAAATCATCATCAAGTAAAGCCATTGTAAAGTGCCTCCTTAGCACAGGTGCAATCAAGAGATGCAACCATTGACAGACACAAGATTGTGTGCACTGTTAACGTTAACATCGGTTGATGCGTCAACATTATCACATTTATCACGCTTGCTCAATAGTCAAACGGCAAAATCTTGCAAGCGCTGTTTCAAATAACCAAGTTCACTGGTTTCAACAAGTCGACTTGTGTAAATCCTACTTGTCGTCTTGATCGCCAATCGTACCGTGTTCCCACTTGCCATGATCAAGATCGGTGGCAACTTTCTTGAACTTGTTGTCATCAAGCTTGTATAACAGTGCGATAACGATCGCAGCGATGATCATGCAAGCACCAGGATAAAGCGTCATCGCACCTTTGATCCCTAACAAGGTGCTACCACTTTGATGACCGTTAGCAACATAACCAGTGATGGCTAAGATACCAGCGGAAACAATCGCAGCCAGAGACTGAGCTAACTTACGAGAGAAGTTGAACGCCGCATAGGTGATCGCTTCTTTACGCATGCCAGTGTGCCATTCCCCATAATCGATAACGTCGGAAACAAAGGCCCAGGTAATCCCATTAGGAATGCAAAGTGCCGCATAACCGATGGTAACGAAGATGATAAAGGTTGCAGGACTGGTTGGTAAGATGAAGTTTAACAGGTTGGCAACCCCGGAAACGATCAGGGAAACAACCGTGACCCGCTTCTTGCCAAACCACTTGGTTAAGAACGGGATGGAGAAGATCGCGATGATCGAAACACCCATCATGATACTGTTAACCAGTGGCTGATAGTTGATGTTCCCCAAGTTGTATTGGGCGAAGTAAACCATCATGGTGTTGTTGGTGTTCATCGCAGAAATCGTGAAGATCGTCATCAAAATGATGGTGAACAGAGGACCGTTGGTGAAGACAACTTTGAAGTAATCTTTGAAGCCGTTCTTTTCCTTTGTTGCTGCACGATGAACCGGAACATTTTCCTTAGTCCCTAAGAAGCAGACAACGAACATCAAGACACCGACAACAGCGAAGATTGCTGCGGCCCAGAAGTAGCCGTGCTTTTCGTTGGTCGAGCCCATGCCGCCACCGAGGAGTTCCATCAAAGGAATGAAGGCAACGCCGGCGATGAATTGCGCGCCGACAGAACCGATCTGACGGCTGGTTGCCATGAAACTTCTATCTTGCGGATTACGCGACATGACAGAAGCAAGTGACCCATAAGGATCGTTAGTGAAGGAATAAACCAAGCCCCAAATCATGTACATCGCGTAAGCGAAGACGATCTTGCCTGTCATCGAGAAGCTCGATGGCATCGTGAAGGTCAGGACCGTCATGATCCCTAAGATCACAGCGGAGAACATCATGACCGGGCGGAACTTGCCGGCAGGCCCGATGTTCTTACGGTTATCAATGATCGACCCAGCAATTGGATCCATGAACGCATCAAAAATCTTGGTGAAGGCGAAAATCCCAGCGACGACGCCGGCACCGATACCAGCCGCGTCAGTCCAGAACTTTGTCAGGTAAGCTTGCCCCAGATCAAACATAAAGCCATTCCCGAAATCACCGAAGCCATAAGCGATCTTCTGGCTAACGGGAATTTGTTTGCTGTAGTTAGAATCAACCATCTTCTGAGGGAAAGATGGTTCGCGATGGTGCTGCTCGTTATCAGCCATTGTGACACTCCCTTTTGTATGTACGATTTATAAAACAAAACGATGGTACTAAATAATTGCATAACGCTAAAACCTAACCTGCTAATTTGGCGGATACGCCTTTGAACATTGACGTATTCTTACATTTCATCTCCCATCCCTCACTGATCACAACTCAGGTTGTAAGTTGCTATCCAGATGTTAGCGTTAACATATCCAACAAGGTTACATTAGCACAAAACACAGGTTGGTTCAAGAGTGAATGCGGATTTTTTCACATAAAATGTTAACGGTACCTTCGCTTATATATTCGCTTATCTGGCGATTTTGGTTTCATTTATGCGTTTTAGTTCACAACCCGAATTTCAAACTTGAATTTAAAGATGTTGACGATACCATTCTGTCTACACACCCCGAAAACGGTAACAGCACGTTCGCTGTACTCGAGTCTCTTATTGATAAGCAATAAAGTTTAATCGTTCTTCGATATGGCCTCTAGTACAATGTCAGCATTAGCCGATGACGATCAGCATCACGAAACCATGAACATTTTTTCTCAAACTGATGGTTCCGGTTACAGTCGTCACCATCACGATCCACGACCACGAACTTGTCGATCCTCAAACCTAGTAGCGCAAAACTGCCGCTTGGGCGGCTTCCTCGCCTATTTCAGGGATGAAAAAAGCTTGCGCCAAGACTAACTGTCTCGTCGCAAGCTAACCTGTTTATGCCAATGCACGAACTGAATCTCTGATCACCAAACTTGGTTCGATCTTTTGATGAACCTCACCGGCTGGGGTTTCACCTTCCACAAGCTTCAAGAGATCGTCTAAGCCCTGTTTGGTCATTTCAACGATCGGCTTTTTGACGGTCGTCAACGCCGGCACACTCATCTGTGCATAGTAACTGTCATCAAACCCGATCACCGAAATATCTTCTGGAACCGACACGCCTGCGGCATAGCAGGCATGCAAGGCCCCGATCGCGGTGTCGTCGTTGGCGCAAAACACCAATGTCGGCCATTGAGACCGTGGCAGCGCCAAGATTTTTGCCATCGCGGTTTGGCCGCTAGCCGAAGAATAATCACCGGCTTGGATCGCCTCCGGCACAATCGTCAGCTTATTCGCAGCGGCGCCTTCGTCGAATCCCTGTCGCCGGTTGACGGCGCTGGCAAATCCCGGCATCCCCTCGATCATCCCCACGCGGTGATGCCCCATCGACGCCACATAATCCATCGCCTGTTTGACCCCGGTGAAGCCATCACCAGAAATGTTCCAGATATCTGGATCATTCAGCGGCCGGTTGATCACGACCATCGGTAGCGCCAAGTCCTTGATTTTATAAATAAATTCATTGTCAAGATCCGACTGGCTCACCACCAAAACGCCATCCATCCGGTTGCGTACTAAGCCTTCGACATCGGAAACCTTACGGATATCGTTGACTGACAGCAAGAAGTTGCTAGGCAACATTTCGTAAGCGGCACTGATAATGGTCGACAAGAAACTTTGAGAGGTCCCGTCTTTCAAGCTCGAAAAGAATATGCCAATGACAAACTTGCGGTTGGTAACTAACCCCCGCGCATTGTAATTCGGCACATAGCCGATCTCTTTGGCGATGCGCAGGATCTGCTGTCGAGTCTCGTCTTTGATTACAGCTTTGTCATTAAAAGCCCGTGATACGGTTGTCATCGACACGCCTGCCAGTTTCGCCACATCTCTAATCGTTACCATCTTGGCACCCTCTACCTCAAAATTTAATTCATTCATTATAATACACTTTGTAGTTATCTTACCGCAAAAAGTTGCAAATGCTAAGGATTCCAAAAAAAAGACGCGCATCGTGCGCATCTTCTCGCAGAAACTAACAAAATCTGAGTTATGCCGAAGCCGTGGCGGATTCGATGAATGCCTCCAAGCCGGAAGACCGGTTCACTTTTGCCAACGCTTTAGCAATCATATAGGTGGCATCGGCCTGCTTGTCGCCAAGTGCTTGAAGCGCCCGCGCCCGCAGTGTATACAGTTCGTCGAGCAAAAACAGGGAATCATGGTCGACAGCCACGTCGATTCCGGCGGTGACATGTTTCAACACCTGCTGATACTCACCTAACTCGTAATAGATCCGGGCGGTGTGCCAATAGATCGTCAGCTCGATATCCAAGTACTTGGCTTCTTTGAGCGGCATATCCTTCAGCAAATTTAAGGCTTGATCGATATACACGCGTGCCCGCTCTTGGGCACCTTTTTCAGCATACGCCAACCCTAATCCCAACGTTGCCATGATCGCCAGCAAGTCACGATCACGATTGGTCAGCGGGTTCAACACCCGACCAAAATAATAGATTGCCTCGTCAGGCGCTTGTTGGGCGAATAGCTCAATCATCCCATGAAAGTAATAGTAGCGCTTCTTGTCGTCTTCGGTGCGGAGTTTTTCGGGGTTAAGCGTGTTGAGGATCGTGGCCGCCATTGCGTAATCGTTATGGCGAACATGTTTCTCCACTTCCCCTAGAATTTGTTGCGTCTTGTCGCGGTGTTCGACCACCACATCGTTCATCGACACCCCGAGACGCTCAACCAAGCGTACCAAAATATTCATGCTTGGCACCTTGTTGCGCTTTTCAATCAAGCTGATCGTCGCTTGGGTGCAGATGCCTTTGGCGAGTTCTGCCTGAGACATGCCTCTCAGCTTACGGTAATGGCGGACGCGTTCCCCCAGGATGCGCAACGCCGGTTGTTCCTTTTGCATCGTGTTCACTCCCATATTGTCTCTTTTCACAATCAGCATCGCGAATTTGAAATATCATTTCGCTAAGATTATTATACAAAAAAACATTGTGTTTGGCTAGCACCATTGTCATGTCACACCAAATTGCATAAATATAGTCTTTTTTATTATTTTGTTTTGTGAAAGTTCTCTAATTAACATGAAAATGTCGTGAGCACGCTAGTGGGATGTCTTGCTGTTTTGTCATTTAATCCCCAATATATCAGTTAAAGTATAGACTTTGTTGTTATATCGTTGCAAAATCGTGGCAATAAAAAAGTGGTTACGTCCACCTTTTTGGTGAACCCAACCACTTTGGCTCAATACATATCGATGATCTTTTGCAAATAATCCACCACGGTTTGGGGCATGTCGGCCCGCATGATGCATGCCTCTAGCAAGCGACTGCGGTTATACCAACGATTCCAAAACGCCTCTGACTCCACAGGCCGCAATTCTTGGAGCGCCTTTTGCCACTGCGTGAAGCACATCACCAACGATTGCGCGTAAAACTGATGTTTGCTGGCGAGATTGGTTAAATACAAGGCAATGCGCTGATCTTCACCAAAAACTAGCGCCACATTCATCTGTTGCCAGCCGTTCAGCACCGCAATCAGCAAGAAAACTTTTTCTGCGCGCTTCAGCGTGTTGATCTGTGACAACTCATCCAACAAGTTACCGATGTGGGTATAGGCATGGGCCCAGCCTTTGCCGTCAACATAGCCACGGCCGTCTTGTTCCAAGGCGATATAGGTCGCCAACGGTACGACCAGATCAGCGTAATCTTTGGCCGTCAGCACATGGTAATGGCTTCGATCCACATACACGATGGTGCTAAGGATCATCACCGCAAAGCTTCGCAGGAACACGGCATCGTTGGTTGGCTCCAGAATATGGGCATACAATACATCTGGCGCCTGGAGTCGCTTGAACAACCAGCTCAGCTGTTGATTGGTCAAAACGCTCGCCTGCAACAGATCGCTCAAACAGAAAAAGACCCCTTTGTCACGCACCAGCGGATTGAGACTCGCCAGATGATCGACCAAGAAACTGAGCTCGTCATCGGTGACTGTTGGCGCGTCTGCCTGCTTGACCCGCGTCACGATCAGCTTGATCTGCTCGAGCGCAGCCGCATCGTCACTTGGCACGATCACAGGCTTTGCCGGCGCCACCGGCCGGTTGATCATCAAACTCGCAAAGGCCTGTGGCAACGACGCAAATCGCTTACCGGAAACTAACCCTGCGTGTAGCGTTTGAATGGCTTGATAGATCTTGGTGAATTCGTCCATACTGTCCTCCATTAAAGCAAAATCGGGCGCTCGATTTTTTCGGTGGGATGCGCGAGCACCCAACCAAAATCATCCGCAGTGATTCGCCGGTCAACACGCATGCCGGTCTGCGCCATCACCGTGAATTGATAATGATGTGCGATTGCCTGCTGCATGTATTGCGTGATCAGCTCTTGGCTCATCCGGCCGTTGAGGTAGATCCGATACTGCGGGTACTTGGATAACACCGTATCGAGCATCGCAAAGATCCGTGGATCGTGAAGTTGACGCACAGTCACTGCCATGGCGACACGTTCACGAAAATTACCTAAAAAGGCCCGCTTCTCATCGGGTTTAATCGTCGGAATCCCCAAGGCCTTCGCCTTGATGAATTGGTTCAAATCATCGCTCATGTCGCATCCCTCCATTGGGCAATTATACCACGGCGACCCACTTTCCCATCACCTGTGCCGCCTGCAATGCTGCCAACCCGCTTGGAATCTCGGCAAACGGTAAGGTCTTAGTAACCAACGGATCCACCTGCCGAGACGCGACCAGCGCCAACAACTCCTGGGTCATTTCCCCGAGCGCCTGCACCTGCCGAGAATCGTGGCAACGGTGGGCGCCGCCGAGGTTGATCTTAGCCACCGTTAACGCCAACTCAGCGGGTACCATCTCGGGCGTGTCAAGGACGCACAGCAGTTGACCATTGAAGGCCAGACGAGGCAGATCGGCTTCTGGATGGCCGATCGTGTTCAACACGATATCGACCCCCAAACCGCCGGTGAGCGCGTCAACCACCGCCGTGACGTCTTCTTGGTGGTAATCGATGATACGTTCCGGACCTAGTTTTGCCACAAAATCCCGCTTGGCGGCCGAGACGGTAGTCACCACCTTGAGGCCGGCCAGCTTTGCCAGCTGGATCGCCATGCTTCCAACACCACCGGCACCGGCATGGATCAAGATGGTCCTGGCAGCCGCCAGATTCGCCTTGCGATGCAGGCTCTGATAAGCGGTCAGACCGGCACACAGGCTAGCAGCCGCGGTGGCAAAATCCACGCCTAACGGGATCAGCGCCAAGGCGTCAGCCTTGCCCACCACCAGCTCGGCAAAACATCCTGGCTGCGCCAGGTCGCCGTGTCCGCAAACATGATCGCCTGCGGCAAACGCCGAAACGTTGGCGCCAACTGCCACCACGACCCCGGCGACGTCTAAGCCCAAAACATGCGGATACTGCCAGGCGGCATTGCTGCGGGCGACGACTTTGGCATCGACAGGGTTTAACCCCACCGCTTTGACCTCGATCAATACCTCATCGGCACCGGGAGCCGGGGTCGGCACGTCTTGCCACTGCAAGGCAGCGAGGGTTTTTGCATTTTGGTTTGGAACAACGAGTGCTTGCAATAAAATTGCCTCCCAACTGATGGCATTAGCCTAATGGAAATCAGCCCAAATGTCAAAGCAGGCCACAAGAAAAGGGATGAGCGCTTGCCCATCCCTTTTAGCAATAGCTTAGCCGATGCCGCCATCCATTTCCATCCCGATCAAGCGGTTGAGTTCGACCGCATATTCCATCGGTAATTCCTTGGTGAACGGTTCAACAAAGCCCATGATGATCATTTCGGTGGCTTTAGCTTCAGACACCCCGCGACTCATCAGGTAATACAATTGCTCTTCAGAAACCTTAGAAACCTTGGCTTCGTGTTCCATCGATGCCGTCGCGTTGTGGATCTCGTTATACGGGATCGTGTCCGACTTCGATTTTTCATCCATCAAGATCGTGTCACACTCCACATGGCAAAAGGCGTTGGTCGCCTTCTTGGTGAAGCGCACGGTGCCGCGGTAATCCACCCGGCCGCCGTTGCGCGCGATCGACTTGGAGATGATGTTGGAGCTTGTGTTGGGCGCGTTATGAATCATTCGCGCGCCGTTATCCTGGTCGACCCCTTCGCCGGCAACCGCCACAGACAGCATCGTGCCGCGGGCGCCTTCGCCGTCGAGGTAGACGGACGGATATTTCATCGTCGTCTTGGAACCGAGGTTACCATCGACCCATTCCATCGTCGCGTTCTTCATCGCCTGGGCACGCTTGGTTTCCAGACTGAAGACGTTCTTCGACCAGTTTTGGATGGTCGTATAGCGGCAATAGGCATCGTCTTTGACGAACACTTCGACCACAGCGGCATGCAGAGAATCGCTAGAGTAACTCGGGGCAGTACAGCCTTCAACATAGTTGATATGGGCGCCTGGTTCGATAATGATCAGCGTCCGTTCGAACTGGCCAGAATTTTCTGCGTTGATCCGGAAGTATGCCTGGATCGGGACGTCTGTTTGCACGCCTTTAGGCACGTAAATGAACGAACCACCAGACCAAACCGCGGAGTTCAGCGCGGCAAACTTGTTGTCGCTGGGATGCACCAGGGTGCCGAAATATTGCTTGACGAGCTCTGGATAGTCTTTGATTGCTGAGTCCATGTCTTCAAAAATGATCCCCAGCTTCTCGAATTCGTCTTGCATATTGTGATACACCACTTCGGATTCGTACTGCGCAGAAGCCCCGGCAAGATACTTGCGTTCAGCCTGCGGCACCCCGAGACGATCAAAGGTCTTCTTGATGTCGTCTGGCACGTCATCCCAGTCTTTGTAACTTTTGTCGGTCGCCTTGATGTAATAGCGCATCCGATCCAGATCCAGCTCTGACAGGTCAGGGCCGAAGTCTGGGTCTTTCATCTTCTGGTAAGTCTTGTAAGACTTCAGGCGAAAATCAAGCATCCACTTGGGTTCTTTCTTCTCGGCAGAGATTGCCCGCACGACTTCTTCTGTCAGCCCATGGCCGGCATCGAAGACGGGATGTTCTTCATCATGAAAGTCGCCAGGATTTTCTGTCGGCAAAAAGTCGACCGCATCGGCGACGCTTTCGTTGTTTTTAGTGTTTTTTGTCTCAGGCATTCGCATCACCTTCCGTTAATACTTGACTCGCGGCTTTCCAGGCCAGCATCGCACACTTCACCCGCGCTGGGAATTGGTGGACGCCCTTTAAGATCGCGGCATCGCCTAGAATGTCTTCCTTCGGGTTTTCCCCATCGATCACCAGATCAGAGAACGTGGCGACCATGTCTTGGATCTCGTCAGGCGTGTGGCCGATGATCTGTTCGGTCATCAGCGACCCACTCGCCTGCGAAATCGTGCAACCGGAGCCTGAGAACACAGCGTCTTGCACCTTGTTGTCAGCCAGCTTCAGTTGCAACGTCAACACATCCCCGCAAGACGGGTTGCGCAACGTGATCTCACGATCGGGATGCTCGAGCTTGCCGTGGTGTCTTGGATGATAGGCCTCATCCAAGATCACCTGCCGATACATCTGATCGAGTTTAGTCAGTGCCATGGAAATACCCCCCAGCCTGACGAACG
Organism: Lacticaseibacillus boliensis; assembly: GCF_054784775.1. Taxonomy (NCBI): domain Bacteria; kingdom Bacillati; phylum Bacillota; class Bacilli; order Lactobacillales; family Lactobacillaceae; genus Lacticaseibacillus; species Lacticaseibacillus boliensis. Next base: position 17,289 of record NZ_BAAIHN010000022.1, on the reverse strand, counting down.
GCTTGGACGAGCTTATCCACATCAGCTTGGGTGTTGTAGATACCGAAGCTTGCCCGGGCCGTCGCCGGAATTCCTAATCGCGCCATCAGCGGTTGTGCACAATGATGGCCTGCACGCACGGCAATGTTTTGCTCATCAAGGAAGGTGGCCAGATCGTGTGGATGAACGCCTTTCAGGTTGAACGACACCGTCGCCAACGACTCATCACTCCCATACAAAATGATGCCTGGGATCTCACTCAACGCGCTACGGGTCGCACGAACCAATTGATTTTCGTCGTGCATGACCTGGGTCATGTCTTGTTGGCTCATGAAGTCTAACGCGGCGCCGAGGCCAAAGACCCCGCCCATGTTAGGCGTGCCGGCTTCAAACTTTAACGGCACTTCCGCCCATGTGCTTTGTTGATCTTGGACTTCATCGATCATCTCGCCGCCAAACTGGATCGGCTGCATGGATTCGAAGAACTCATAGCGTCCGTACAGTGCACCAGAGCCGGTCGGGCCGTAGACTTTGTGGCCAGAAAAGGCGAAAAAGTCTGCGTCGATCGCCTGCACATCGACTGGCATGTGCGGCACTGATTGCGCGCCATCGACAACGATATAGCCGCCGTTTTGATGGACCAGATCGGCCAGCTTGCGCACATTGACATGCCCACCGGAGACGTTGGTAACTTGGGCGACCGCGAGGATCTTGGTCTTCTTGGAGATCAGCTTGGCCAGCTGGGCTTCGTCGGTGTCCCCATCATCTTTGACTGGTGCGACCACAAACTTGGCCCCGGTCGCCTTGGCGAGTTGTTGCCAAGGAATGAAGTTAGAATGATGTTCTGCACCAGATACCAGAATTTCATCGCCTGCTTTGACCACCGTCGGGCCGAAACTTGAGGCGACCAGGTTCAACCCGTCTGACGTCGAGCGCGTGAAGGTGATTTCTTCAGGGCGCTTGGCATTGAGATACTTGGCCACTTGTGCACGGACGCCTTCAAAGGCCTCTGTCGTGTTATAAGCCAACTTATACAGGCCGCGATGCACGTTGGCGTTGTCGTTGACATAATAGTTTGTAATGGCATCAAGAACGCTTTGCGGCTTTTGACTCGTTGCCGCAGAGTCGAGATAGTCTAAATCAGGGTTCGCTTTAAAAAAAGGAAATTGTTCACGCATCTGCATTCACCAGCGTTTCATCGATAGTTGCGAAGAGTTCATCCCGTAAGTCAGGATCTTCAATTTCGGACAATCCGGCTTCCAAGAAGCCGCGGATCACAAGCCGCTTGGCAACGTGTTCCGGCACGCCGCGGCTCATGAGGTAATACATTTGATTGGCATCGACCCGCGACACAGATGCCGCGTGGCCAGCAGTCACGTCGTTTTCATCGATCAACAAGATTGGGTTAGCGTCACCGCGTGCAGCTTCTGAAAGCATCAACACCCGGTTTTCCTGCTGAGAATCGCTACCACGAGCGCCTTGGACGATATGCCCCACCCCGTTGAAGACCAGGTGAGCCTTGTCGACAATCACGCCACGCTGATTGATGTGGCCAACTGTCTTTTCGGCATAGTTGGTAATCGCCGTTGCGTAGCCGATATGTTGCTTGCCAGAGGCTAAGACCCCAACGTTGACAGTGGCCTCGGAGCCGTTGCCGTTCAGGTTGGTGGTCAAGATCGACGCCCCCGAGTTGTGGGTGAAGCCTGCAACTGTCCAGTTGAGCTTCGCGTCTTTGGCGAGATTTGCCGTCCGTTGCAACAACACGACATCGGCGCTAAACGCGTCATAAGACAACCAGTCGACTTGGGCGCCTTCTTCGGCGTCTAGTTGCACCGCGATGCCGACGTTGGCCCCGGCGCTGACCCAGCGCTCTTGCAATGCCACATGGGCGTTGGCGCCGACGGTGATTTTCAACAACCCGCCGCCGAGCTTAGACCCATCGATCCGGATCGGCGTCGTGTCGTTGTAATCGGCCGGAATCTCGACGGTCGTGACCGCCTGAGGATCTGCTTGCAACCAGTCATCGAGGTCGGTGTCATGATCGAGTGCCACCGTTTCAGGATGGGCGACCTTGATCGCCTCAGGCGCGACAACCGTGGCCGGAGCCACCGCTGTGTTGTCTTTGGCAACGCGCATGTAGCGAGCCAACGGGATCTTAGGCGCGTTAGGTAAGGTAGGAAATTTGGTTTCAGGCATTGGCATCACCCGCTTTGAGATGTTCGTAGCCGGTCTTCTCCAATTCTTTAGCTAAGTCGGCCCCACCAGTTTCAATGATCTCGCCGTCTTTCATGACGTGGACGTAATCTGGGACGATGTAATCCAGCAAACGCTGGTAGTGAGTGATCATCAAGGTCCCAAAATCTGGGTTGCGCATTTTGTTCACGCCGTTGGCAACGATACGCAAGGCATCGATATCAAGCCCTGAGTCGATTTCATCGAGGATGCCGAACTTCGGCTTGATCATCATCATCTGCAAGATCTCGTTGCGCTTTTTTTCACCACCGGAGAAACCTTGATTTAAGTAGCGATCTGCCATGTCTTCTGGCATCTTGAGGAAGTCCATGGTTGAATCGAGTTCCTTCAAGAACTTCATCACTGGAATCTGGTCGTCATCTGGACGCCGGGCGTTGATCGCGGCGCGGATGAATTCGGCGTTGGTGACCCCGGCGATTTCTGCAGGATACTGCATTCCTAAGAACAAGCCGGCTTGTGCGCGTTCGTCCACCGCCTTGTCGAGAATACTTTCGCCGTCGATAGTGATGTCACCTTCAACGACTTCATACCGCGGGTTACCCATGATCGTTTCTGCAAGGGTAGACTTCCCGTTCCCGTTAGGACCCATCAAGGCGTGGATCTCACCGGTTTTGACGGTGAGGTTAACCCCTCGAAGGATTTCTGGATGTTCTGGTTCTGCTTTAACTTTGACGTGAAGATCGGTGATCTGTAATGTGGTCACGGACGTCGCCCCCTATATTTGATTAGTGTCATTGTAAAATATTAGATTGTGTACCGCAAATCGGGTTTCAACCCAAATTGTCATTAAATTTGTGGAAAAACGCACGGCTATCCCTTTCATTGCGCTTACACCAATGAAGGTAAAATTTGAAAATAATTAGAAAAAAATTTGTGATGCTAGCTGTCACAAATAATTAGACACCTATGCACAACTTATTTGCCGATTTCAGTCACGAGTCGCATGAACAACGCCCCGGCGACGCTGAGCTGGCGATACGCGTACAATGCCGTTAATTTGCGCTCGCTCATCGTTGTTGGCAACTCCACCAGTTGCCCGCTTGCCAAGGCGTCTTGAACGCAAAACGTTGGCAAAAACGCAACGCCCAAGCCACTGATTGCCGACTTACGGATGGCTTCGATGCTCCACAGCTCCATATTCGGCCGCAACCGGATGCGTTTTTCCGCCAGATAGGCGTTGAACAGCTCCAGATACCGTGCGTGCGGGTCATTCATTAGCGCACACACCGCCTTGTCTTGGCCCGGCGTGATGAAGTCTTCGTCAGCAAATTCCGGCGCGGCGACCAGCGACAGCGGAAATTCCTTGATCGACCCGGTGTGGACTGTGGGCGGATAAGACCGCACGTCGTAGTGGATGGCGATGTCGACTTGGCGGTCAGCCATCTGCGCGTAAATGTCGTAGCAATTCAAGACGCGGATCACCAGCTCGACACCGGGCGCCTGATGCTTGAACTTTTTCAACACGTCTTGCATCTGATACGTCAACAGCGACTCCGGCACCGCGACCACCAGCCGTCCGACCGGCCCGTCGGCGTGCTCTGCGAAGCGATCCAACGCAGCGGCATCAGCCAAGAGCTGATCGATCAACGGCAACGCCGCGGTCCCGGCACCGGTCAACACCATCTGTCGCCCGACCTTAGTGAACAATCGGACCCCGAGCTGGGCTTCGACTTGTTGCACCTGAAACGTCACCGTCGAAGGCGCATAATTGAGCAACGCGGCAGCTTTTTGAAAACTACCAGCGGCATGAATGGTTTGGACAGTTTTTAAATACTTCAGATCCACTCAGAAGGCCCCCTTCTTAGGTAACGCCAATTTTTGATGCTAATTGGCACAATCATTCAAGATCGTTGAAGCGTCGGTTCGAATGTTTCGACTAGACTGAACTGGCGCACGCCTATAGACTACCAGATATGAGCAAAAATTGGGAGGCCTTTCATGCAAATTTCCACATTTAAATCTAATCCTGTTATCATGGCCGAATTGGTCGATCTGATCTTATTCTGCCAAAATTCCGAGGCCCACCTCGGCATCGCCATGGCCGACCAGCCCGACGTGTTTGAAATCGAAGCCCATTATCAAGCCACCGGCGGCGACTTTTGGATCGCCCAAGACGACGCCGGCCACGTGGCGGGTTGCATCGGCTTGTTGAAGCTGACCCCGACCACCGCCGTCCTCAAGAAATTCTTCGTCTACCCACGGTTCCGCGGCCGCCCGCAAAGCCTGGGCTGGCAGCTTTATCAGACATTGATCCAGGCAGCTCACGCGCGCGGGCTGACCCACCTAGTACTAGACACCCCGGAAGGCGAGCACCGCTCACACCGCTTCTATGAGCGCCAAGGCTTCACCCGCTGTCGCCGCGAAGACCTCGGCGTCTCTTACGCATTCCCAGATCGCGACAGCCGTTTTTATCAGCTGACACTCGACTGAATGCAAAAAAAGTGCCACCACCTCGCGCCCAATCGGGAGCTGAGATGGTGGCACTTTTTCAAATCACGATCAATGATGCACCTTGCGAGTGATGATATCGCCGACGAATTGGAAGACGAAAACCATGATCAAGATGAAGATCGTGGCGACCCAGGTGACATCGTTTTGGTAACGCTGGTAACCCATCGAGATCGCCAGGTTCCCTAGACCACCGCCACCAACAGCCCCAGCCATCGCGGTCAAGCCGATGACGGAGATGATGGTCAACACGGTGACCCGCACAAGCTCAGACAAGCCTTCGCGCAAATACACGCGGAAGACGATGCCTGAAGGTGAGATGCCCATCGCTTCTGCGGCCTCAATCACGCCGGGGTCAACGGTGACCAAGGCGTTTTGCACCTGGCGCGCATAAAACGGCGCCGTGCCTGCGATCAGCGGCACCAAAGCCGCGGTTGGGCCAATCCCGGTGCCGACGATTGCATGCGTCACAGGATACATGACCGCCAGTAAAATAATGAACGGGATTGCCCGGAAGATGTTGACGATTTTGTCCAAGACAAAATACGCCGCGCGATTCTCCAATAAGCCGTGTTCATCCCACAAAACCAAAAACACCCCGAGAATCAGGCCTAAGATCACGCTGACAATAGTGGTCACGATCGTCATGTACAACGTCTGCCAAATCGCCTGAACGACGCCGCCGTCGCCAGTCCAGATCGGCACGACATTCGGGAATAAGTGTTGTAACAATTGCATTATTCTGCCTCCGTCGTAATGTGTTGAACTTGCACGTCATTGTCGGCCAGATAAGTAAACGTCCGGTCGATGTCTGCTTGCGACCCTGACAACACGACGATCAAATTACCAAACGGCGTCCCTTGCAGGATCTGAATGTCACCAAACAAGATATTGGCGGTGACGTTGAAGTCTTTGTACAGCGTCGCCACCAACGGCTGGTCGGTGGACGCGCCAAGGTACGTCAACCGCACCAGCTGATCGGCACCAGACAGATTCAACACCGCCGGCTGCTTGCGCACAGAGGCGATCGCCGCGTCCAGTTGCAAGGTCGTGTCGATGAAATCTTTGGTCAGCTGCTGTTGCGGTTTGGCAAAAATCTCCAGCAAACTGCCGCGTTCGATGATTGCCCCTTCATCCATCACGGCGACCTTGTTGCAGATCTGCTTGACGGCTTCCATCTCATGCGTGATCAACACGATCGTCAATCCCAGCGTTTCGTTGAGTTGCTTGAGCAAGTCGAGGATCGAACTGGTGGTCTTAGGATCCAGCGCACTGGTGGCTTCATCGGAGATCAAGATCTCAGGATCTGACGCCAGCGCCCGGGCAATCCCGACACGCTGCTTTTGTCCGCCAGACAATTCAGTCGGGAACGCAGAAGCACGGTCTTCAAGCCCGACCAACTGCAACAGTTCGGTGACCTTCGCGTTGATCTCAGCTTTGCTTTTGAGCCCTTTTAACGGGAAAGCCACATTCTCGGCAATAGTCAGGGCGTTCATCAAATTGAAGTGCTGGAAAATCATCCCGATCCGCTTGCGTTCAGACCGCAACTGCTTAGGACTCAGCGCCAGCATATCTTCGCCGAGCACCGTGACCTTGCCGCTGGTCGGTCGTTGCAACAAGTTGATCGTGCGCACCAGCGTGGACTTGCCGGCACCAGAATAGCCCACGACCCCATAAATATCGCCGCGTTCCACCATCAGATCAACGTGATCGACCGCATGCACGCTGCGGTTTTTCTCATGAAATTGAACATCGACGTCGGTCAATGTGATGACTGCTTCTTTAGCCATGTTCTTCCTCGTTTCTTCCCAAAAGTCATCTCACAAACGAAGGCGGCACCCGGTGAGTGCCGCCAGCGCCTATATAGTTTACCACAAAGCAGGATTTGGCTCTAGAAAAGCCGGTGTTGCGCTTTGTGGCGATGCGATTTGGCCTTATCGGCGAGCCACACAGGACAACACGGTCGCGTATAAGCTATCCCAGTCACGCACGGCTTTGGCGCACGCGCCTCGGATAACTCATACACACCGCTAGGCCCGCTTTGCTACGCTCTGGTTACTTCCAAGCCGGGACGGTGGTGCCTTTGTAGACCTTCTTCATCAACTTGGCCGTTTGCTTAGTTTGATAAGCTTTGACGATCTTCTGATAAGTCTTGTTCTTCTTATCTTTAGCCGACTTGGCAGAGATGAAGTTGATGTATGGACTGGACTTGTCAGTGATCTTTTCAACCGCGATGGAATCCTTGACCTTGAGCTTGGCCGCAGCAGCGATATCGTTGTTAACGACCGCGGCGGCCACATCGTTCATGGAGCGGGCGGTTTGGGCAGAATCCAGCGGCACGATCTTTAAGTTGAGCTTGTTTTCAGTGATGTCAGCCGTCGACGGTGAAGCCACGCCGGCTTTGAGTTTAATGACCTTTTCTTGGGCCAAAAGGTTCAGCGCCCGGCCTTCGTTGGAAGCATCGTTAGGAACCGAAACTTTGTCGCCAGACTTCAAATCATTGAGTGACTTGATCTTGGTCGAGTAAGCGCGGATTGGGCCGAGGTAGGTATCGCCGATTGAAACGATATGAGTACCATGTTTTTTGTTCCAATCGTTCAAAAATGTGTAGTTTTGGAACGCGTTGAGGTCAACATCGCCATCTTCCAAAGCCTTGTTTGGCGTGTTGTAGTCGGTGAATTCCACCAGCTTGATGTTGACGTTTTGCTTCTTCAACCGCTTTTGGATATCGGTCCAGATCTCACGGTCGTTGCTCATGATGCCGACCTTAACGGTTTTGTTGGCGGCGCTATTTGAACTGTTACCACATGCGGCTAAAGCAAAAACTGGTAAGGCGACCGCAACGGCCGCAACGATTTTTTTCCACAACTTCATATGCAATACCTCCTCAGGTAGTTACTTCCAAGCCGGAACGGTTGAACCTTTGTAATACTTCTTCATCAGCTTTTCAGTTTGCTTGGTTTGATAAGCCTTAACGATCTTCTTGTAGGTCGCGTTCTTCTTGTCTTTCTTGCTTGCCGCGGCGATGACATTGATGAACGGCTTGGAGTTCTTGCCGATCTTTTCAACCGTGATGGCATCCTTGGGGTTGAGTTTTGCGGCTGCGGCAATATCGTTGTTGACGATCGCCGCGTCCACGTCGTTCATGGAACGGGCGGTTTGCGCGGCATCGAGTTCGGTGATCTTCAAGTTGAGCTTGTTTTCAGTGATGTCACGGATCGTCGGGTTGGTGACCCCAGCCTTGATCTTGATCAAGCCGTTAGCTTCCAAAAGCTGTAAAGCGCGGCCTTCGTTGGCGGCATCGTTTGGTACCGAAACCTTGGCGTTTTTGGTCAACTTCTTCAAGCTGGAAATCTTGTTGGAATAGGCACGCATTGGGCCGAGGTAAGTGTTGCCGACACTGGTGATTGTGTCATGATGTTTCTTGTTCCAGGCCTGCATAAACTGCACGGTTTGGAAGGAGTTGAGCTGAATGTCGTTATCGTCGAGTGCCTTGTTTGGCGTGTTGTAGTCGGTGAATTCAACCAGCTTGATGTTGACGTTTTGTTTCTTCAAACGAGACTGGATATCTGTCCAGATCTCTTTATCGTTGCTCATGATGCCGACTTTAACGGTCTTGGAAGCGGAGCTAGAACTGTTCCCACAAGCCGCCAACGCGAAGACCGGCAAGGCGATCGCAACAGCGGTGATGACTTTTTTCCACAATTTCATAATGAATCCTCCTATGTTGGTTAAAGCAATAAAAAAATGACCGCCCCTAACGTTAGTTAGAAGCGGTCATCCCGCGGTACCATTCTAATTCAGTAGCCGAAGCTACCCTCGTATTGGGTCAATCAACCCAAGTGCGAGATAATGGTCGCCACCCATTGCAGCCTGAGGCAAAGCCTTCGGTGCACCGATCCGTGAGCCATTCTCAAGTACACGCGCTACCCCGCTCTCAGCCACCCGGGTTTTCTGTACAGTCTTGTGTGCTATCTCTCTCACATCGTTCGTTTATCGCTTTGAATTGTCTACGATGTTACGCAATTCTCTCAGATTTGTCAACAGTTTCTGAGGAAAAAATTAGACTTTCTGAAAAAGGCTATCGTTCAGGCCTTGATCTCGGCGACCCAATTGTCGGCGCGATCGGCCGAATCTAACAGCGACGGATCGTCAGCGGCACGATCGTTGACCGCAACCACTTGACCTGACAGCGGCGCGTCTAGATCCAACACGGCCTTTTCCGCTTCAACGGCGAGGAAGGCCTTGCCGACCGTGATTTCAGCGCCGACTTTGGGCAGGTCTGCGAACTTGATCTTCCCGAATGTTTCTTGCGCAGCCTGCGTCAAACCGATGCGCACTTTACCGTCTTTAGTTTCTTGCCAAAAATGCTGTGTCATGCTGTTCCTCCTCGAATGTGATTAACTTAATTGTACCACACCGATCAGTTAACTCGCGTGATTGCCAAGACGTTGGGCAACATGAGCCACCCGCGCCCTGCCACCTTGAAGCGATAACGCGTGTTGCTTGGTTCTGGAACGGCCAGCTTGTGCCGTTTGCCATAGAATTCTTCAGTATCATTCTTCAACGTCAGCGTTTTGGTAGCTGTTTTGACCTTGATTACCTTTTCCGGCGCCTTGGCCAACCAATCGCGCTCTTGGGCGACCCCAACCACCACGCCTGTGTAGGTTGCCACCGAAAAGTTATCGACTAGCAAAAAGCCTCCCAACACGACCGCCACCGTCACGCGAAACCACCGATACCAATTGCGTCCAGGCTTTGCTTCAGTCTCCAACTCATCTCGCATCCCGTTGCCCTCCGCGTCTCGATCTGCCTCAAGTATACCACCAGCAAAATCCTATCGCTGTCCGGCAACGTAAGCATTTAGCGTTGGGTAGACGACCAGTAAACTGTCGGGAGCGGGCGAAAGTGACTCCAGCAGGCTTCAATCTGTCGTGGAGAGGCTGCTCGGCGGAGCTAACTTGGCCGTGCCGGCCAAGTGGATCTCCACCTGTGCCTTGCTGTAAGCGACAAGTCGCTAACAGCAATCTCACCACGTCAGATTGACCTGCTTCCGTCACTTTCGCCCACACCCTAGATTCTGCGTATCAGGATAATTTGATGGCATGGACAAACGGGTAATTCGTTGATTGCAACTAATCCGTTCTTAATTAGATGTTCCGTCAGCCGCTAGTCCATCTCTACTCTTGCGGAAATAGCCACTTCTGGTGATGATGGACGCTACCGTAAGGGTTTGGTGTGTGGAGGCCCGGTATGGCTCAGGCGCGGCATTGTTGTTAGCGGCTTGCCGCTTACAACAAAGGCGTCGAGGAAGATCCACTCGGCGGAGCCGAGTTAGCTTCCGAGCGCCTCGCACCGTTCCAGCCATCTCAAGGGCCGGAACACACCAAACCCGACCTATACCACTATCCCCAACACTTCCTAAAGAAGACTGACGCTGCCGGGCAACATCAGCCAAGCAAACAAAAAAAGGCACACCAGAATCGGTATGCCTGTTAAGCTGAGTGCTAATCGAAGCCTTCTGTGTCGCGGCTGAACATGTAACTTTGATGGTGGAATCTCATCGACAACACCATCCCCACTGACAACATGTTCGCCAAAAGGAACGATCCCCCTTGGGAAATGAACGGCAACGGGATCCCCGTCAGCGGCAGGAGACCGATGTTCATGCCAATGTTTTCGAAAACGTGGAACAAGATCATCATGATGACCCCGGTCGAAATGTACGCGTAGAACTCGTTTTTGGTATCAAACGTCACACGGATCATTTGATAGATCAACAACATGTACAACAAGATCACGACCGCGCAGCCGATGAAGCCAAAGGTCTCGCCAATCGTCGAGAAAATCATATCAGATTCCCGCACCGGCACCGACACCTTGATATTGTTCCAGCCGCGTCCGGTCAGTTGACCGCTACCGATGGCCTTCATCGATTGCCATAGCTGATAAGAGTCGCCTTGCGTGGCACCGCTTGGGGACAGCCAAGAGTCGATCCGTGCAAACTGATAAGCTTGGAAACCGAAGTGCTCCAAGATCTGCCGGCCCCATGACTTAGCCACCAACAACAACGCCCCGCCACCGAGGACGACGCCTGCTGCGGCGATTGGCACGATGATCTTCCAGGTCGTGCCAGATACCAGCACCACGCCGGCAAAGATAGCCACGAATACCAGCGTCGTCCCGAAGTCGTTTTGTAACGTCATTAATGCCAACACTGGCAGCGTCCACAAGAACATCGTCCCGATCAAACGCCAGTCATTGGCCGTCGAATGGCTGTATTCTGAATTGTGGTTGGTAACCACGCGCCCGAGCATCAAAATATACGCGGGCTTCATCACTTCGGAAGGCTGGAAGGTGATCGGCCCAAACGAGAACCAGCTGCGGGCCCCGGTACTTGCCGCAACGCTCCGGTCGTATAAGAACAGCACCGCCACCAGCAAAAACAGGCCGAGGCCATACAAGATCGGTGCGATCCGCCACAGTTGCTCGGAGTCAAATTGCATCACGAAAAAGATTCCGACGCCACCGATCGCGTACCAAACGCCTTGCATGATCAACGCATGCATCGGTGTCGAACTCGCGCTGGTGTCGTTATCGACCGCCATGTAGATTGCGGCCATGCCGACCAAAGCCAGCAACATTACGGACAAAATAATGCCGTAGTCGATCCGATTTTCGTTTCTATTTTCCGTCACTTCTTGTGCCAAGACCAATTCTCCTATCTATCCACAATGTACCCTCATTACAACAAAAACCACGCCGGAATTCAATCTAGCGTGGCAATCATAAGGGAGTCTTAACTGTGATGAAGATGGTATTCGGCAATCAAAAAGTTAACCGCGTCGTCCATCGACTTGAAGTGGTTGGCGCTTGTGTTCCCTGCCAGATAAGCGTTGAAACGCTCGCCGACTGTTTCAACAAAGCCGATTTCTTGCTTGTTCACCGTCAAAACCGACACCGTGTGCCCATTACGCGTCACGTCTTCTTGAACGACCTGAATCTTTTGTTCCTTAGCCATGCTTCCTCCTAGTTAGGGCGGTTACCCTTTTTTATGATATTGGTCCCAATTCATTGCTTCATCAATATTCGCGTCAGGATCCGGATTGCGCCGCAATGTAAAATGATCCGGCACCGGATCGACGCCACCATGAACAAACGGGTTGCACCGCAAAATCCGCGCGATTGCCATCAAACTCCCTAGCAACGCACCGTGTTTGACCAAGGCCTGGTAGGCGTAGGTCGAACAGGTCGGATAATAGCGGCAACTCGGCGGCAACAGCGGCGAGATTGCTGCTTTGTAAAAGCGCACCAGCGCCATCAATACGTAACGCATTATTTTAGAAAATCAGTGATGTGCAACCACGTCGAAGGCAAAAAGACCTTCCACGGACTGCCACCACCCATGCCAAAGCCGACCATCGAACCGACGATCAGCGCCACTAAAGCGATCACGACGCCCCAGCCGATTTTTTTCAACACACGATGTGCATAACTGGAACTCATGCGGTCTCCCTCCTACAGTATGGGTTTAATACTGCTTATGATGGGCAATGTTGTCTAACAACACGCCTGTACCAAGCGCAACGGCATCCAGTGGATCGTCGGCGAGCAATACCGGTACCTTCAGCTCTTGGGCAAACAGCTTGGAAATACCCTTGAGCAAGGCGCCCCCGCCTGTCAACATCACGCCACGATCGATAATATCAGCGGACAACTCAGGCGGGGTCTGTTCGAGCACCCCTTTGGCCGCTTGCACGATCTGCATCATCGTTTCATGCAAGGCATCAGAGACTTCTTCTGAAGTCACCTCGACCTCACGCGGCAAGCCCGTGGCGATATCGCGGCCGCGTACTTCGATCTTCTCTTCTGGGTCAGCTTCGTACACGGCCCCAATCTGGATCTTGATCTGTTCAGCGGTGTGTTCCCCGATCAACAGCTTGTGTTTATTCTTCACGTAAGCGGCGATGGCGGCATCCATCTTGTCGCCAGCCAAGCGCAGTGACCGGCTGGTGACGATCTCGCCCATTGACAAAACCGCGACGTCACTGGTACCACCACCAATATCGATAACCATGTTGCCTTGCGGTTGGAAGATGTCTAAACCGGCACCGACAGCCGCGACTTTGGGCTCGAATTCGAGGTAAACATGCCGCCCACCAGATTTTTCGGCCGCTTGAATGATTGCCTTTTGCTCGATGCTGGTGACGTTGGTCGGCGCGCAGATCAAGATGTTTGGCTTGGACATGAAGCCCTTGACGCTCAGCTTGTTGATGAAGTATTCCAACATCGCCTCGGTGATGTCAAAGTCCGCAATCACACCGTCTTTCAATGGCCGGATCGACTTGATATTGCCTGGCGTGCGTCCCACCATCTTGTAAGCCTCTGTACCCACAGCGAGCACCTTGCCTGTTTTGGTGTCGATCGCGACGACAGATGGTTCGTTTAACACGATCCCTTTGCCCTTCACATTGATGAGAACGTTCGCTGTTCCCAAATCGATGCCGATGTCTTTTGCCATTATTTCTCTCCTTGATCCGGCTTTTTTCGCCCGTACAGGCCAATTTTATTCAACTAATCGAGTTTACCATACGCCAGCACCCACAACAACTAAGATTTCCTTATAAAAGGCGCTCTGATGCGGCTTAACCGCTCCTAGCGCAAAAGGTATGGTAGGTTCTTGGAGGCCTGGATCACGTCCAAGAAGAAACTCGACACCAGATAGCCTAGACCAATCGCCAAAAAAAGCATCAACAATCGGCTTTCGCGCACATGGTTCGGACGCAAGAACCGGTCAAAACGTACCGCTGACAATAAGCGGAAACTGATCATGATGAACACCAGATGCGACACGAGCGTCAGCGCCGCGGATAAACCCATCGATTGATACATAGCTACCTCCGTTTTCTGCAAACATTATAGCAGAAAACCCCGAACAATTTCAAAAACTTGCATCTGTAAATATCAATCGATCGGGTCTTCGTCTGCGATCGGCTTGCGTCCCCAGGCAAACAAACGCTGCAGGCGCCGCAACGACGTCGGCGCAGCGAGTGTCGCCATAATCAAAAACGCCGGCAGGTACTGGATCAAATACCGCGAACGCCCGCCTTCAAATGCCAACAAGTACAAAAACGCCCCGATGATCGTCACGCGTAGCAACTGCATGACCCGATGTTGGTCACTATAAGCCAGAAAGATCAATCCCAGCGCGATCACCCACAGCGCCTGACTCCACCAGCGAAAATCACCAAGGTTCGTGCCGTAGAGATACACATATTGTTGCAGATGATTTTTCAACCCCGGACCTGGCTTGGGTTTGGGATTGCTGTTGATGAACGAGCCTTCCTTATCCCAAGCAAAGGAGCCATCTGCCGTGTTGTTGTAGTGCTTGTGCACCAAAAACTGCAGGTAGCCCAACACGCCCATGTTGCCAAGGCGCTGTTTGATCTTGCGAACCGAATACGCACTACGCGCCTTTTTGGTCGGCAACACCGCCATCATCAACGCGTCCCTAGCGTTATAGCCGCCTTGCCCGGACATCCCCATGCTCACAAAATGGACTGCCGGGATCGCTCGACCGGGATTGACTTGGATATAGGTCTGTTGCTTGATGGCGCGATTGGCAACCACGTAACTGCCGCCGCCAACGCCAGCCATTACCAATAAACAGATCGCCACCCGCCAACTTCCGCGGCGGCCGCGCAAGGCATACAAGATCGAGATGACCACGATCGCCAAAAACGGCACGATCGCCGATGGCTTGATGAAATACGCTGCCACCGTGCTGGCCGCCAAAAGTGCCGCCCCAAACAGGCTGAACCACCACGACTCGCGACGCATCAACGCATAACCGACAAACATCAAGCTCACCAAAGGCAAGACCCATGCGTCGGTGTAAGGCACGATGATCGTCGCAAACAAACTCAGCCACAGCGCGTGCACATACAAGCCGGTCGTCAACTGGCGCGGCGCCAGCAACCAAATCGCCACGAGGTTGGCTACGGCACTGAGGTCGACCATCACCAGCGTTAAGTAATCAAACGTCAACCAGCTGGTCGAATGCAACCATTGCGCCAACGTATGCATGACGAGCAAAATCGGCAAGTTGTTGAAATTTTGACTGTAATACGAGCGCAAGTTGTTGCTGGTCGTATCCGTCAACGTCTGATGCAAGGCCCCAGCATCCCAGCCAATCGGCGGATGTAGCGTCGTGACAAACACCAACTGCCACACGACGACCGCCGCCAACAAAACACAAGCGCTCACCCGGCCGTGGTCAACAAACAGCCAGTAACAGCCTCGACGAAAACGAGGATAAGCATATAGCGCGATCGCCACAGCCAAGGCAATGATCAACCCGATAGCCGTCACGATGGTCGTACCGGCGCCAGTTTTCCAGTTGTCACCGACAATCAAATTGGGATGGATGATGGCAAACAACGTGGTCGCGCCAAACAGCACCATGAAGATCCCATTAATGCCGCGCTGCCCCCAGTCAAATAATCGCTTACCCATTTAGACACCTCTTTGTACAAATATGGTCCTGTCTATTCTGTCGCCGGCCGCTCACGGATATCGATGCACACAGCACGCGTCGGTGAGTCGCTGACTTCGATCCGCACCAGTCGTGCCCCGCGGGACCGCATAACGCCATCGAGCGCATCGAACAGGTAGGTCGTGACATTTTCGACGGTCGGGTTAACCTTTTCAAACGCCGGCAGCTCGTTGAGAAACTTGCCAGACAAACCTTTCAACACACCGCTGAGTTCTTTTTCCAAGTCGTAAAATGCCACCATCTTGTCAGTCGTCTCAAGCTCCGAGGTAATTTCCCAAGTATGGTTATGCTTTTGGCCTTCCCCGGCTTCCCAGCGGATCGCGTGACTGGCGTTGAGATACGATTTCATTTTATAGGTATAAGTTCTAGTCATCATGTTCCTCCCGATGATGGTTCTGCACACTTTTGACATCGTGCTTGATCACGGCTTGCACCTGTTTTACTTCTTGACTGAACGCACGTAACTGCCACGACGCGTGGGTCGTCATGCCGTTGATGATCCCGATCAACCGGATCGCGCTACAGATAAAATTATAGGCCGGCAGCGTGAACGCGACCCACCATTTTTTGAGATAAAAGTGCCATTCTTCCGGCTCGTGGCGTAGCAACAAAACGACAGACGCGTAGTTGACCAGCGAGACAAACACATACAGCCCGTAAATCACCACGTAAGACAACAACATCACGACGGGCGGATAGCCAAACTGCACCAATACCACACTGGCAAACATCCAAATCATGCGGGGAAACAAGAAGGTGTGATCGATCATCAGCCGACGGATCAAAAAGTCCTTGAAGAAACGCCGTAACCCAGCACTGTGTTGCATGTAGTGCGTGGCGACTTCAAGCTCACCGCGTTGCCAGCGCTGCCGCTGGGTATACAATTCGCCCAACCCGGCGATCGGTTCGATATAAAAAATCGCATTCGTACAGATCACGACCTTCTTACCTAGCCGGGTGCGGATCTGAAACGTCATATCTGTATCTTCGCCGATCGTGTCGGTATTGTACAAAAACGTCTCCATTAAAACCTCCCGACGAAACGCAGAAAACGCCCCAGACATTGTAAACAATTGGTCGTGGCTGGATTCGATCGTCCGCCCAGAAATGAAGGCTTGAGCGTATTCATAATACTCGTTATTCGCCACCAAGCGATGCCATGGCCGCTTGATGGCGGCGACCAGATCGTGCCGTGGCAAGATCGCACCGGTCATCGCCGCGATCTGCGGATCATTTTCAAAGCGCAACACCATGTTGGTCACAGCGTGCTTACCTAAGGTCCCGTCGGAATCGATATTAATCACATAAGTCCCAATACTTTCATAGATCGCCGTATTCAACGCCTTGGCCTTACCTTTGTCGGTATTAACATAGCGCATGATTAGATCTGGAAAAGCATTCTGCGCATGGGCAAATGCCGCAAAAGAATCATCGGTGCTTTGATTATTAGCCAAGATGATCTGCATGGCGGCTTTAGGATAAGTCTGATCGACCAGCGATTGGATACATGCAAACAACGTGTCTTCCGAGTTATACACTGGCACGATCACCGACACCATCGGCCACTTTGCCGGTGCCACTAGTTGGGGTGCATGCCAGTGCCGCCACATCAGAACTACTGCTGACCACAAGGCCGGCAAAATCTCCACGACGATCGGCACCAGCGTCCAGGTAATCCAAAACCCCATCTGAAAAACGGTTAGATGTAACCAATAACTCAAGGCTTTTGCCTCCAATCACCGATCAACTCGCGATAGATACCGCGGGCCAATTGTGAATATGTGAATACATTGTAGTACAGCGCGATCACCAAGACGTAAAACACCATCCGGCCGATGATCGCATGCGCAAGATAATAGAGCTCACCGCCACCAAAATGCACGATGCTGACCACGGTAAACAACCGGATCAAGTTGGCCACATAGATCCTGGATTATTCATAGAATTTCAAAAAAGCAGCGCAATCCCATGATTCACACGGGACTGCGCTGCTTTGGTGTTTCACCCATTGGGTGCGCCTATATGCTAAGGTTGAGTCGACGAAAACCATCACG
>NZ_BAAIHN010000021.1:0-50977 GCF_054784775.1 Lacticaseibacillus boliensis | reverse complement strand
TTCGCAATCAAACCAATTTCTTCAATCGCATCTACCAATTAACTGCCTAAAATAACAAAAAGCCTCCTATCATGGAGACTTTCCTAAAAGATAAATTTATTCTTCAACACCAGTTGACGCAGAGCCACAAAAACACCGGGGTCACACACCGGTGTTTGGCTGAAACTAATTGTTGTCTTCGTCTTCTTCGTCATCAGGGGTTACTTCCGGGCCAACGGTGACTTCAAACCAGTTGGCGAAACCGCGGGAAAAGTCGGTGACCGTGAACGTGTAGCGGTCGAGTACCACGGTGTCATGGAGTTTGAGGTTTGGATGTTCTTCGGTCAAAAACCCCGCGATCGTGACAATATCTGATTCCTGGAAGGGCTTGAGCTTGGTGCGGAAGAAACGTTCAAAATCGTAAAGTGTGGTTTTGCCGCTGACCTTGAAGATGTCAGGCTTGTCGGTTTTAATGATGTATTCATCAGAGACATCATCGATCTCGTCTTTGACGGTTCCAAACAGCTCTTCATAGATATCTTTATCGGTGACGATGCCGCTAGTACCGCCGTATTCGTCGACGACCACGACGATTGGGGTCTGCTTTCTGATCATCTGTTGCAAGATGTTGTGGATCGGCATGCCTTCAGGAACGGTGACGATGGTCCGCAAGATCTTGGAAACACGTACCGAATCGTCAACGCGAGCTTGGCGCACCAAGTCGTAGATGTAGACGTAACCCAAAATCTTATCTTTGTCCCCGTCTGCAACGACAGGAAAGCGCGAATAGCCTTCCGTCAGGTAATCTTTGATGACTTCTTTGACGGTGGTTTCGATGTCGATGACGACCAGGCTGGTCCGGTCGACCATGACGTCGCGGGCTTCCTTGTCGTTAAGGTCAAAGGCGCGTTGCATGTAGGTCACGTCGTTTTGATCCATTTCGCCGGTGTCGACCGCCGCTTTAGACAGACTGAGGATCTCGGCTTGGGTGAAGACCTCATTGCCTTCATCGGCCGGTTTCATCCCGATCATCCGCACGATCCCGGTGGCAGAAACATTCAGCAACCACACGAAGGGGTAAAAGATGACATGGAAGTAATGGAGCGGGGTCACCACAAACATCAACGATTTAATCGGCAGGTCGATGGCGACATTTTTGGGAACGATTTCAGTGAGCACGACTTCTAAGTAGGTCAAGATGATGACCCCGAAAATCGCGCCGATCATGTGGAGGCTACCGTCTGGTAACTGAAGATGCGTGAGGTCAAGCAGGTCTAAGAGTAAAAATTCGACCGTTTCTTCCCCAATCCACCCAAGGATGATCCCGGCGACGGAAACCCCAACTTGGGTGGTTGACAAGTATTCATTCAGATTGTGGACCATCTTCAGTGCCCGGCGTAACTTTTTGCGGTTGCCGGTTCCTTCCTCCAACAGTTCCTCTAACGCGCTTGGTCGGCTTTGAACCAATGCAAATTCACTGGCGACAAAAAAAGCAGCGAATAAGAAGGTGACGACCATCACCAGCAGATTAGAGGCGACTTGGCCACTGTCCATTCAAACATTCCCCATTTCATATCGATAATTACCTTCTATTTTACCACAGCTGACAGGGGTAAGCGCAGGATGTTCATGACACACAGTGGATTTTGCGTGACGATCACGAAAAAAGCAGTCCGGTTCCGTTAAAATGGTGAAGTGTGCTATGCTTAACAAAACGTCGCACGCAAAATTTGACGTGCGCAGCGAAAACGTGTGGAGGATTTGCCATGAATCAGATTCAAATGTTTCGGGCGACAATGGCGACATTCAAGGAAAACCCTGAATGGCCGAAGAGCTCCTTGATCACGGAACCGTTAACAGAAACGGCACCGCTTGGACGCCGGCAAGCGGCATGGCGGGTGATCAACGCGGATGTGTTTGCTGTGATGAGTGAAGAAGCCGATCACATTGGCGTGATGAATTTTGCCAGCCCCACCAATCCTGGTGGCGGCGTGGAATTTGGCGCGCATGCCCAAGAAGAATCGATCGCCAAGGGCACGTATCTGATGCCGGCGTTGCGCCAATTTGAAAGTAGCTACTACACCGTCAACCGCGCCCAGCCCAACGACGGCTTGAACACGCCTAATTTGATCTACTCCGAGCATGTGCGGCAGTTGTTCGACCATGAAGGCAACCGTCTCGACGGCCGCTACCTGGATATCGTCACCGTGGCGGCGCCTAACCGCCGCCGCTATCCGGACCTCGACGCCCAAAAAGCGCTCGTTGATATCGCCAGCAAGATCTTGCAGACCCTGCGTGCGTTCAAAAATCACGGGGTCCGCCGCCCTATCCTCGGGGCCTTTGGCTGTGGCGTGTTTGGCAACGATCCCACCGCGGTGGCACGGCTTTTTGCCCAGGCATTGCGGCGCAAGGAGTTCAATGGGGCTTGGGATGAAGTCGTTTTTGCGGTGTATGATCCCACCGGCGAAACTTATCGAGCGTTTATCACCGGACTGAAGACAAAGGAGCAGAAGCAATGAGCATGGAGATTCACGTTTTTCAACACGCAGACGAGCAAAATCCCGGCTTGATCACCGATTGGGCGGTAGCAAATGACATCAAGCTAATCATTCACCGGCCAGACACTGGCGAGAACCTGACGCCGTTGAACGCCCATGACCTTGATGGGGTGATCTTGTTAGGCGGCCCGCAACAGATCGGGGATGGCGAAACGTGGATGGCCGCTGAGCGCATCCTGGTACGGAGTATGGACAAGATCGGGCGGCCGGTGTTCGGGATCGATTTTGGCGCCCAACAAATCGCCCGGGCGTTTGGCGCCCCGGTTTTGCAGATGAATTTACCGGAACTCGGTCGCGGGTTAGTGCAACGCGCTGATGGCAGCGAAATGCCGGTTTTCCAGTGGCATCACATGGCGATCGGGGATCTGCCTGGTAGCACCGTCAGTTACCGCAACCAAGCCGCCGCAACGCAAGGCTTTACGTATCATCACCGCATCTGTGGCATTCAGTTTCATCTGGAAGCAACCTTGGCGATGCAAAAAGCGATGATTGACGCCAGCGAGTTCAGCGACTTGCCACACCTCTCAGACGATGAAGAGACCCAAGCTTATGCCGAGCTCAACCAGTTGCTCAACGCTACTTTCTTATAATCGCAAAAGCAGTTGAGCTACATGCAGTCGTCGCATTGCACAAAAGCGCCCTGACCAGTAAATCCCTAATCTTAGGGTGTGCTGGTCAAGGCGCTTTTGCGTGAATACATATGGCTCGGACATCTCAGTAATCGTTGCGTTCATTTCGTGAACGCGTTGGTATCGCGTTGTTAGGAGTGGCCGCCGCGACTGCTGAAGACGAAGTGAACTTGTTCACGGGTCGCCAGGCGCGTGTCGGTCACCTGATAAAGGGAATCGATCGTGAGCTTAGAGGTGAACACCGCGTTGAGTTTGAGGCCTTCTTTAGGCGTTGCCGCCGCTAGCGGGGTGGTTACCGCCGCAAGAAATTGGCCATTGTGTCTGAGAATTCCAGACAACGAGCGGCTGATGGCGTGCACGTCATCGTGCGCGAGGTTGAAGGTGCCGACGATCAGGTCATAAGGACCAGTGAGCAGGCCCAATGCCGTGTCTGGCATGATCCGATAACGAAGCCGGTCGGAGCTTGCCGTTGCGCGCGCGGCGCTGATCGCGGCGGCGTCGTTATCGACACCTAAGACGGCGATGGCGCCGTGATTGATCGCGTAGCGGCAAAACCAGCCGTCGCCGGCGTGAATCGCCAAGACCCGTTTGCCGCCCAATGCCGGGGCTTGTTTGGCCAGCGCCTGCCACAACGGTTGGCGATCGCCGGTGTTGGTCGGCAACTGCTGAGGCTTGTCTGGGCGCATCTTGGGATAAGTGTCTTCCATTGGTCACACGTCCTTTCAATATTAGTATAGGGGAAATCTGGTGAGAATGCACTGACCCACGCCAATCAAAAAACCGATCCCGTGAAGACACTGAGGATCGGCCAAGAATCAGTCGACGAAGATCAGTTCGAATTGCTGATTTTTTGTGTCGACATTGACGGCAACGTGACGGTTGAGGTCGGCGACAACGTTGCGGGCAAAGGTCATCTTATCTTCGAAGTCGGTGATCGATGCCGTTTGGGCGTTGCTTTTAAAATCGTAGTTTTCCCCGATGAAAGCCGGGTCCGAGACGAAGCGGAGATTGTTTTGATCATGACGACTGCCAGTTTTCAAGACAGCGTCGATGTACCGATACAAGAGGCTGGGGCTGTAGTGCAACGGCTTGGTCAACTCGGTGGTGATCGTGAAGTTTTGGTCATCATCGATCATCTTGTCGTCGACTTGAACTTGGGTTAACCCTTGATATAATTTCATAGCACTCACTCCTTCGATTGCCACAAATGTGGGTTGTGCGGTTGTTTGCAAGGCCGTATTGCGACCTTACACCAACTTCATTATACGCCCATTATGGCAATTATTGCAGATAGATGCTCCGCAGGTCGCGGCGTTGTTCAGCGGTGAGCTTTAAGACGTTAGTGAGATAGTCGTCTAACGACCCAAACTGGGCGTTGATCGTCATCAATGCCGAGTCAAGATATTCGTTGGCGACGCCACCCAGCGACCGCGTCGATGCAATCAACGCCGGACTGGCACCGGCGCGTCGTGCCGCTTTGACCATGCGTTCGCTTTCCGTGCCAAGATATTGGTTTGAAGCCAGATAGTCTTGCCGGATCGTGACCGGGTCAACGCCCAGTGCGGTGAGCAAATACACCGCGCCCATGCCGGTGCGGTCTTTGCCGGCGGTACAGTGGAAAAGTAGCGCGGCATCGGGCTTTGAATTGGCCAGCAACAGGTCAAAAAATTCCCGGTAGGCCTTTTGAGAGTGGGGCTGCAAGACGATGTCTGCATAAGTGGCAATCATGTTGCGGAAGCCGCCGAGGGGATCTTTGGCCATTGCCTGGCGCCGGAGCTGTTCGGCGTTGGCGGAGACTTTGGTTTCATCCACCGCCAAGACGGGATCAAAATGATAGGTCACCGGCGCCAAGATGCGATCTGGGGCGTCGGCACGCTCTTGAGGCGACCGGAAGTCAACGTCGACGCGGACGCCGTAATCGACAAGGTATTGTTGATCGCGTGCAGACAGGTCGCTCAAACGTCCCGAGCGAATCAATTTATGCATGCGAAGCGTTTGACCGGCCTTCGTCTGATAACCGCCGAGGTCGCGAAAGTTGAAACCGTGGTGAATGTTGAGAAGTTGTGGCACAAGAAATCCCCCTAATCCAATCTAGTTTGTGACGGTGTTCGCCTTTTAGTATACCCAAAGCCGCAATTGGTTGCGACTGCAAATAAAAAAACCGTCCGGAGACGGTTTTCAATCACTCGGCGTTATCGCTTGGTGTACCGGCGATGATCAAACCGGCGGCAAAGCTGGCGACGAGTTCTTTTTTAGCAGAAGACAGCACCTCATCGTTATAGGTCAAGATCGTGCCTTCACTCAGCAAGTCTTCGACGCGAACAACGGTTTTACCTTCAATATCAGGCTTGTTCTTTTTATCCTTAGCGTATTTATCCGGATAGGCTAACGCTAAAACATCCAAAGGATCACTATCGTAGTAGTCGGCAAGCTTACGGATACTCCGTTCGCTTGGCACGGTTTGGTCATTTTCCCACTTCGTGAAGCTAGCAGGAGACGTGTGGGTAGCTTTGGCAACTTCGACGATCGATTCGCCACGATTCTTGCGGATTTGGCGCAATGCACTCCCAACAGTTTCTGTCATGTTATTTTCACCACGATTCTAATTAATTGATAGGTCTACTTGACACCCAGATCGGGTACATCTAATAATTTAACTTTTAGTGGCGCAAAATGCAATCTTTAAGATGGGGATTTATCGATTTTTTTATTACTGCATGAGAGATGTTCGGGTTTGTACTCACTTGGTGATAACGGTGATAACCCCAGCAATGGGAAGCGGTTGCGAAAATTCACGCTCACACTTGTTTTCCCTGCGTCAATGGCTTACGCTTATAATATAAGAACAGGGCGTGGTCATCAGATCGCGCTCGACTATTAAGGAAGTGATCAGATGGATCAGGAGTATAACACGCTGTTAGTACCAGTTGACGGTTCAGATGAAGCGGAGCTCGCCTTCCAAAAAGCGGTCAAGGTTGCGGTTAAAAACCACGCGCATCTGGATATTCTTAACGTGCTCGATACAAAGCAATTCATCGGCGGCTACGGTGGCATGATTTCTGGAGATGCGGTGTATCAGCTGACGCAAGACGCTGAAAATTACTTGAACGGGTTAGCAGAGCGCGCCAAGAAGGCCGGACTGGAAGACGTTGCGATCCACGTTCGTTTTGGCAATCCCAAGACGGTCATCGCCACGGATTTCCCTCACGACCATAAGACCGATCTGATCATGATCGGCGCAACCGGGTTGAACGCGATGGAACGGGTCTTAGTCGGCTCTGTCACCGAATACGTCAACCGGACCGCGCCTTGTGATGTTTTGATCGTCAAGACGGCTTAAGCTTATTCATGACGTTAACGCCTCCGTACCACGATGATTTGAATCGCGGTGTGGCGGCGTTTTTTTGTTGGGGGCTGGCACGGCGGTGGAATTTGGTGCCAGGGCTTTTTTTTACGCTGTTTTCGCGTAATATGTTATCGTGAGCAATAACCAAGGAGGAATGACGATGCAAACGCGCATGGCTTGGGCCCAACAAGACCCTTTGTTGCAGGCTTACCACGATAATGAATGGGGAAGGCCGCTCCATGATGACCGCGCCTTGTTTGAACTGTTGAGCCTGGAAGGGTTTCAGGCAGGCTTGAACTGGTTGATGGTGTTGAAAAAACGTGCGGCGATCAAGGCGGCATTTTATGATTTTGACATTGCGCGCGTGGCGCGGATGGGTGATGCTGATCTCGCGCGTCTGCAGGCTGATCCCAACTTGATCCGCAATCGCCAGAAGTTGCATGCCGTCGTGGCCAATGCCCAGGCGATTTTGCGGGTGCAACAAGAATTTGGGAGCTTGGATCAGTATTTATGGGCGTTCGTGGGCGGCCGGCCGATCGTCAACCACCCGCAAACAGAAGTGGATATCCCCACCCAGACCCCGCTTTCTGTGCGGGTCGCCAAAGACATGAAACAACGCGGCTTCAAGTTTGTCGGACCGGTGATTATCTACAGTTATTTTGAAGGCGCCGGTTTGATCGACGATCACCTGATGGGGTGGCAGATACCAAAGGATGGTCGGGATGCGCAGTAAACGCTTGTTGGGTATCGGCTTGGGGATGCTGGCCGCCTTGCTTTGGGGAATTGCAGGGCCGGCCAGCGAGTTGCTGTTTGACGCGCACATGTCGGTGTCTTGGCTGATCAGCTCCAAGATGCTGATCGCAGGCATTGCCACCATGGCGATCGCGCTGAAAGTCGATCACGGCAAGGTCATGGCACCGTGGCGCGACCGCACTGCGGCTTGGCAACTGATTGCGTTTATCGTGTTCGGTATGATCGCGATGCAGTATATTTATTTCAAGGCCGTCGCGGTCGCCAACGCCCCAACGGCGACGATCTTGCAGTTTTTGTCGCCGGTGGTGGTGCTGATCTATGTTGCCTTGAAGACGCGCCAATTGCCGCGTCGGATCGATGTCATCATCATCGCCATGGCGTTGTTTGGGACGTTGTTGGTGGTGACTAAAGGCCATCTGACCCAGTTGGCGATCAGTCCGCAAGCGTTGTTTTGGGGCTTGCTGGCGGCGCTGGCCGCGGCGAGTTACGCGATCTTGCCAGCAACGTTACTAGAGACTTATTCACCGCTGACGATCACAGCCTGGGCGCAGTTGCTCGGCGGCGTGATAATGACAGGGGTGCGTCCGTTTTGGCTGGCGCCGCCGCATCTGAATGCCACGCTGTGGTGGGTCTACGCTTTTGTTGTCATCGGCGGGACGATCATCGCTTATCTGTTTTACTTGATGGCGATGCAGTACATAAGCGTCACGGCAGTCAGCTTGCTCGACGCGTTCGAGCCACTCGGGGCGACGCTGACCGCCGTTTTATTTCTCGGGTTTCGCCTGGGTCGCGCGGAATTACTTGGTGGGTTGATCATCATTATCACCGTGATTTTGATGAGCTTCACGGAATCCAAGCATCCGGGATGAAAAAACCGCCATCACGGCGGTTTTTTTGATTAACGATGTTGATGCTGGGTCAGTAGGTTCGGCAGGCGCCGTTGATGTTGATCGGGTAACAAAGCGAGGATGTAGCCATTCTTGACGCGTAGCTTATATGTGATTTTTGGCTTTAAGGTCGTCGGCTGACCGAAGGCATCGAACATTGGTAGTTGATGGTTAGTTTCGGACATGATCATCCCTCCTCGAAACTCCTGACACTAACTATATTATAGTCGTTTTGAGATGACATTGGTTACTGCTTGGTTACAGTCTGCGGGGAAAATGATACAATAAGACTAGACACGAGATAACTGGAGGTCACCATGGATCAATATGGCATTAGCGAATTAGCCGACTGGCTTGAAGCCCAGTCGGATGCGTTGTTGGGCAAGGCCCAAGCATTCCCAGAAGAAAAAGTGCAGGCTGCAGTCGACTACTTGAAGGTGCTCAAGCACCCCGCTAGCACCTACCTGGACACGCTTCAAGGACACTACGATCGCCACGAATCTGACCACAAGCTGAACTTGTTAGCCGACAAGGCGCCGCTGGCAGATCTGGAAGATCGCATCATGGTCAACCATGTCGATGGTTCGATCACCGAAAATAATATCAACTTCACTTACAACCACGAACCTGTTTTTGAAGGCGGTTATCAACCCAAGAAGGATCTTAACCTCGTCAAATTTGGCCTTGAAGTGATCGGGGCCGTGGCGACGACCGGTAGTTTGGCAACGGCGTCTGAGGTGTTATCGCCTGATGCCATGGTGACCTTAGTGGTCGCCGCTCATCGCTTCAAACAGTGGCAGGCGTAGGCTGAAGCCAGTCGGAGTCAACCAACTGGTGCAGGCGCTTGGACACAGGGACCCACAATTGTGCTTTTAAGATCGCGCGGATACTTTGCCAAAAGGCAGGGTCTTCGCGCTGTTTTTGATTGGTTTCGATGACGATTTCAGCGCCTGTTTCTGTGTGGGCATAAATCGTGGGGTAGGTGATCGCTTCTAATTGTGCGGTCAGCATGTTGGTTTCATTAAGTAACATCGTCCTCATCCTTTCGATAAACTAACCATACCGTGCAAATGTGGGGGAAACCTTGATGATTCGTGATGATTTTGTGAAGCCTTCCTTGCGAATGACTAAAGGATGCAAAGCGATGCCGATTGGTCTATACTAATATTGAAAGCGGTTGTGCCAACGACCATAACTTCAACAGATGGGAGTCATGACAATGACGGTGAAACGATTGACGCACGATCAGGAACAGGAATTTTACGCGCTGGCAAGATATGCCTTCAATAAGCCGCAGTCACCACACCGCGATGCGGCCTTTGCGAGTTTGTTTGCCCATTCAGACGCTTGGGGGATCGGGGAGCCGCTCCAAAGCGGCCTCTTGAGCACCCATTTTGCCGTGGATTTTTCCGGTGTGACCTACAAGATGAGCGGGATCGGGTATGTCGCCAGCTATCCAGAGGCCGGTGGCAACGGCGGGATCACGGCGATCATGCACGAAGCGTTTGCGCAGATGCGGAAAAACGGCGAGACCTTGTCTTACCTGGCGCCATTTTCCGCGACGTTTTACCGGCGGTTTGGTTACGAAGGTGCCTTTGATCAGGTGACCCACAGCCTGGCGGCACGGGATATGCCAAAACTGCCCAGGACTAATGCGGCCATCCATGTTCAACGGCGCCGTTTTGCCGCCGCCATTCCGGCGATGCAAGCGATCTATGGCCGCAACAAAGTCGCGACCCGCGGCGGCGTCTTGCGTGCGGACTGGTGGTGGCTGAACATGGCCGATCATTATCCCGCACGTGAGGTGGCTGTGGCGATGATGGGTGAGCGGCCGATTGGATACCTGGTGTATGAGCGGGCCGGAGACACCTTTATCCTGCACGAGGTCTTTTACGACGATCTGACCGCGCTGATTGCCTTGGGCCGCTTCGTTAGCGCGCACCGGTCAGCTTTTGCACAATTTGTCTATACCACCGGTAACCCCGAATCGCTCCACGATCTGTTTCCAGAACCAGGCGTGTTGAAAACGACGGTGGCGCCGTACATGATGGCCCGCATCGTTGACGTGCAGGATTTCATGCAACGCTATCCTTACCAAGTCAGTGATTTGGCGCCGCTGATCTTTGCCATCTCGGATGATTTCATCCCGGAAAACAGCGGGTTGTGGCAGCTGGCGATCGATGACGGCAAGGTCGGTTTCAAGGCCGTCACTGAAGGAACGCCGGCTGTGAAGTTAAGCGAGCAGCAATTGGTCAAAGCCACCTTTGGCGTGCGCTCCCTCAGAGACGCCTACAGCCTTGGCTTGATCGACGGAGACGCCTACACGATCGCCGCGATTTCTGATATTTTTATCAACCACCAAACGCAGCTCTATGATTATTTCTAGCACAAGCCAAAGCGCCGGTGCCGCCACCCGTATGGGCGCGGTACCGGCGTTTTTAAGTGCTAGACATCTCGATATGGCGCGTAGTCGTGTTGGATGCGAGCTTTGAGTGCTTCGCGGGCATCTGGGGGCAAGAAACTGGCGGCTGCGGCGTTGAGGTTGAACTGGTAGAAGTCGCTGACGCGGGTCCCAAAGGCTGTGGTGAAGCGCTCGTATTCTTGGGTCAAAGTCGTGTTGGAAACGGTCCGGTTATCCGTGTTAATCGTGATTTTAGCCCCCGCTTCCATCAGCTGTGCGTAAGGATAAGTGGCCAGGCTCGCCGCGGCTTTGGTTTGCAGGTTGCTGGTGAGACAGAGTTCTGCCGTTGCGCCCGCGGCGACAAATTGTTGCAAGGCGGCTGGTTCGTTGTATAAGGCGGTGGCGTGGCCGATTCGGGGGATGCCCAACCGAACGGCTTCGACGATATTTTGCACACAATGGCATTCGCCTGCGTGCAGTGTCAGCGGCACACCCAGCGCTTGCGCGTGGCGAATCGTGGGGGTCAAGACGCTGGTGGGAAAGTCGGCTTCGTTGCCAGCAAAGTCAAAGCCGACCAGGCCGTGGCCAACGAGAGGCGCGGCCAAATCGAAAATTTGGGCGTTGGTGGCAGGCGCGGATTGCCGCATGCCGCACACCAAGGCGGTCGCTTGAATGTCGTCTTGTTGCATCGCCTGGTGCAGGCCCGCCACCACGGCATCGATCGCCGAAGCAACGCTCAAGCCGGCGTCGAGCGAAAATTCAGGAGCAAAACGGACCTCGATGTAGCGCACGTTTTCTTGTGCCGCTTGGTGCGCAACGTCAAACGCGGCGAGCTGGAGCGCTTGGGTCGTCTGCAACAAAGGACGCATGAAATCAAACGGCCGCAGATAATCTAGCAGCGTCTTGGCGTCTGCTGGCGCTTGCACCAAGGCGGTCAAGGCGTCATCGCTTGCTGGCACCGAGATCTTGGCCATGGCCGCGAGCCGGCGGATGGTCGCTAAGGAGATCGAGCCGTCGAGATGGCAATGCAACTCGATTTTGGCGAGGTGGTGATACAATGAATGCATGGGGATCCCTCCAATCAAATTGAGTGTAACACAACCTAAAGGAGCGATAGTATGCGGATGGTAGACCTGATCGCAAAAAAGCGCGATCGCGGGGCTTTAACGGCGGACGAAATTCAATGGCTGATTCAACAATATGTAGCCGAAAAAATACCGGATTATCAGATGAGCGCGATGCTGATGGCGATTTATTTTAACGGGATGACCGACACAGAACAAAGCGCGCTGGCTCAAGCCATGCTGGCGTCAGGAAAGCGGCTGGATCTACACGAGATCGCAGGCATCAAGGTGGACAAGCATTCGACCGGTGGCGTCGGCGATAAGCTCAGCCTACCGTTGTTGCCGCTGATGGCCAGCCTAGGTGTACCGGTGCCGATGGTTTCCGGACGCGGGTTGGGTTTCACCGGCGGCACCTTGGATAAGTTGGAAAGCATCCCCGGCTTCAACGTGAACCTGACGACGGCACAGTTCATCTCGCAGGTGCAAACGATCCATCAGGCGATCACGGCGGCTTCAGCCGACTTGGCCCCAGCAGATAAACGGCTGTATGCCTTGCGCGATGTCACCGGGACCGTCGCCTCTAAGCCGCTGATCGCCAGTTCGATCATGTCCAAAAAGCTGGCATCAGGTACTGACGCGCTGTTGTTCGACGTCAAAAGTGGCAACGGCGCCTTCATGACCAACGACGCTGACGCAACCGCCTTGGCCAAGGCCTTGATCGCGATCGCAAAAGATGCCGACGTCAAAGCTGTGGCGATGATTACCGATATGAACCAGCCGTTGGGAATCACCATTGGCAATAGCCTCGAGGTAGCCGAAAGCATCGCTGTGCTTAAAGGTCGCGGGCCCAAAGACGTTCATGGACTCTTGATCGCCCAAGCCGGCCAGATGCTGGTGCTTGGCGGCCGGGCGCAGACGCTGGAAATCGCTCAAGGGATGGCAGAAGACGCTTTGCGCGACGGGCGGGCCTTGCGTGCATTCAAGCAATTGATCACCGCGCAAGGTGGTGACGCGCGCGTCGTCGATGATCCCAGAAAACTGCCGCAAGCCAGCCAGAAGTTTGCCATCAAGGCCACGACTGCCGGTTTTGTTGGC
Source organism: Lacticaseibacillus boliensis (assembly GCF_054784775.1). Lineage (NCBI taxonomy): Bacteria > Bacillati > Bacillota > Bacilli > Lactobacillales > Lactobacillaceae > Lacticaseibacillus > Lacticaseibacillus boliensis. Next base: position 38,265 of record NZ_BAAIHN010000021.1, on the reverse strand, counting down.
GAGATCGACACCAGGGCCCTCGGGGTGGCGGTGATGCAACTCGGTGGTGGCCGCGCGACCCAAGACGCAACGCTGGATCTGACCGCCGGCTTGGTGTTACATAAGAAACTCGGGACGCCGGTGGCGGTCGGTGAAACGCTGGCGGTCGCCTATGGCAGTACTGCAGATCCCGCCGCGGTAGCCCCGGCGGTACTCGAGGCTTACCATATCACGCCAACGGCACCGACGATGCCCAAGCTGATCCACCAAATTTTACGTTAATTTTTTACGATTGTTGCCGTGTTCCAGATTCGGAGCGCGGTATGATTATGGTATCAAGGGTGTATCCGCTATCATTCGTAGCTAGGAGGGTATCATAATGGGAGTAACTGTCTTAGAGTTGGCGCGGTTCCAGTTTGCCATGACGACGGTGTTTCATTTTTTCTTCGTGCCATTTTCGATCGGCATGGCGTTGACCACCGCCATCATGGAAACACTGTTTGTCCGCACGCATCAACAGATCTACAAGAAGATGACGCTTTTTTGGGGCAAGATCTTCTTACTTAGTTTTGCCGTCGGGGTCGTGACCGGGATCATTCAAGAATTCCAGTTTGGCATGAACTGGTCGAATTATTCCCGGTTCATGGGCGACATCTTCGGGGCACCACTGGCGATTGAAGCGCTGCTGGCGTTTTTCATGGAGTCAACATTCATCGGGTTGTGGATGTTCACTTGGGATTGCTTCAAGCCGGCACTACACGCGGCGATGATCTGGCTGGTGTGGTTGGGTACCACGTTGTCTGCAATCTGGATTTTGAGCGCCAACGCGTTCATGCAACATCCGACCGGGTTTGCGATCAGCCATGCCACCGGACGGGTACGGCTGGTGGATTTTGGCGCGGTAATCACCAACCCGCAGCTGTGGGTCGAGTTTCCGCATGTGATCTTCGGGGCCTTCACGACGGCCGGGTTTGCTGTTGCCGGCATGGCCGCTTGGCGGCTGCTGAAGCACGACCATGAAGAATTCCACCTGCGCAGTCTCCGTGTCGGCCTGGCGATCGGCGTGATCGCGTCGATCGGAGCCATTGGCGTTGGGGATTTGCAGACGCAATTCATCATCAAAGACCAACCGATGAAGTTTGCCGCGACCGAAGGCATTTATAAAGACACCGGTGATCCGGCGTCGTGGACGGTCGTGTCGTTGATCGATACCAAAAATCATGAAACTAAAGCCAATGTTGAAGTGCCTTATCTGCTTAGTTTGCTGTCTTACCACAAACCGTCAGGCGCCGTCAAAGGCATGGAGACGGTCAATACCGAATTGCAGCAGAAATATGGCAAGGACAAAGATTATTATGTTCCGGTCAAAACACTGTTCTGGTCGTTTCGGGTGATGTCTGGCGGCGGGGTGCTTTTGGCGCTGTTGGGCATCTTGGGCTTGTGGTTCAGCCGCAAGCGGCATGACACGCTGTTGCAAAAACGCTGGCTGTTGCGCCTGTTAGGGTTTGCTTTGTGGCTACCGTTTATCGTTAATACCGCAGGCTGGTTGATTACCGAACTCGGGCGTTACCCTTGGACCGTCTATGGCTTATACACGATCGCCGATTCGATCAGCGCCACGACGACGGCCGGCCAGTTGTGGTTCAGCAACATCATGTACGGTTTGATCTTCACGCTGCTGGGCGGCGTCATGGTTTATTACAGCAGACACACCTTGTTGCACGGTCCGGATGCGGATCTGCGCACAGACTACGCGGTAACCAAGGATCCATTTAGCAAGGAGGCGTTTGAACGATGAGCGGGTTGCAATTACTGTGGTTTTGTTTGTTGGCGGTTTTGTTTATTGGCTTCTTCGTTTTGGAAGGGTTCGACTTTGGGGTTGGCATGGCAACGCGTCTGCTGGCCCGCAACGAGTCTGAGCGGACGCAACTGGTTGCGACGATCGGGCCGCACTGGGATGGCAACGAAGTGTGGCTGATCACGGCAGGCGGGGCGATGTTTGCGTCTTATCCGCTGTGGTACGCGAGCCTGTTTTCCGGCTTCTACGTGCTGTTTTTCCTCGTGTTGTTTGGGCTGATCGTGCGGGGGGTCTCGTTCGAATTTGCAGCCCATGCAGAAACGCCGAAGCAACGGCAGATCTGGCGCTGGGCGCTGTTTTTGGGTAGCATCATCCCGCCGTTTTTCTTGGGGATGATCTTCACCGCAATCATCCAGCCGCTACCGATCGATGCTCACATGGACATTTATGCCGGCTTTTTGAACCAGGTCAACTTCTTGACGATCGTCGGTGGCGTCGCGGTGGTGCTGATGTGTCTCATGCACGGGCTGAACTTCATCCGGTTGAAAACCACCGGTCCGCTACGCCAGCGTGCGCGGCAGTTTAACCAAGTCCTGTCGTGGGTTTTATATGCCGGTGAAGTTGTGTTTGCCGCATTGGTCTGGTTCCAGACGGACTTCTTTGCCAAGCGGCCGATCAGCACAGCGGTGATCGTCGTGTTGATCGTGGCCGCGGCGGTGGTGCAACACCTCGGCGTGCGCCAGGATCGTGAAGGCCTGTCGTTTGTCGGCAGTGCCGCCGGCTTGGCGCTGGTCGTGATCTTGATTTTCAACGGGCTGTTCCCACGGGTATTGATCGGCCAAGACGCCGCGCATTCGTTGTTGATCACGCAAGCGTCTGCGAGTCCATTGACGTTAACAATCATGACGGTGGTGACTTGTGTGTTGCTTCCGATCGCGTTGGCGTATTTCATCTGGGCTTATGTTGTGTTTCGCAAGCGGGTACCGGCGCAATAGGCGCCGGCCGCTTGGATAGGAGTCGTTATGATCGATGCTCGTTTAATGCGCCTGCCCCAGGTCAGAAAGGTGATGGTGGGGTTAGGCGTTTTAACCTTTGTGCAAGCCGCCGTGATAGTTGGTCAGGCCTATTTTCTGACCGCCGCGATCGTGCATCTGTGGCACCAACAAGCGCTTTCGACGCTGTGGCCGCTGGTCGCAGGATTTGCGTTGATGTATGCCGTGCGGCAGCTGATCAGCTATGCGCGCGATATGATCGCCAGCCGTTTCGCACGACATCTGGCGGATGATTTTCATGAGCAGTTGATGGCCAAGTTATATGAACTCGGGCCGCAGGTGATGTTGGCCAACGGCGTCGGGGAATTGGTAACGGTCGGCCTCGATGGCATCATCGAGGTGCAGACTTACCTCGAGTTGATTGTCGGCAAAATGCTGGACATGATGATTATTCCGGTTGTGGTGTTGATCGCGATCGCGTTGCAAAGCGTCAAGGCGGGGATCGCCTTGCTGGTCTTATTTCCGGTAATCATTTTATTCATGGTAATCTTAGGTCTGGCGGCGCGTGACCAATCTAAGCGCCAATACGCCGGCTTCGTGCAGCTGGCCAATCACTTCACAGATACGCTGCGTGGCCTGAAAACCTTGCGCTTTCTTGGTTTGTCCCATGACTATGCGCAAAATGTGTATTCTGTGTCTGAGACCTATCGCAAACAGACCATGGTCGTGTTGCGCACCGCCATGCTGTCGAGTTTTGCGATGGATTTCTTCTCGACGATCGCCATCGCCATCGTCGCCGTGTTTTTAGGGATCGACTTGTTGAACGGGACGCAGGTCCTTTTTCCTGCGCTGCTCGCGTTGATCCTGGCGCCGGAATATTTCATGCCGATCCGAGAATTTGGCAACGACTACCACGCCACGCTGAACGGCAAAAACGCTTTGGCGGCGGTTTGGCAGCTCCTTGACCAGCCAAAGCCAGTGGTGGCACCGGCTTTGCCAAACTATACTTGGGATGCCCATAGCCGCTTGAAGGTCCAGACGCTGAGTTACCATTACGACCAGCAAGCCGGGGTGCAAGACCTTGATTTTGAGTTGCGCGGGCATCAAACGATTGGCATCATCGGTACCAGCGGCGCCGGCAAATCAACGGTGTTGAATCTGTTGGCCGGCAACTTTGCCCCCGATGCCGGGACGCCGTTCACGCTGAACGGGACGCCCTTGGCGACGCTACGGCAGGCAGACTGGCAGCAACACCTCAGCTACATCCCGCAAACCCCGTATTTGTTTGCCGCGACGATCGCGGCCAATGTCCGGCTCTATCGCCCCGATGCCACGTCTGAAGAGGTGGCAGCCGCGGTCCAAGCGGCAGGGTTAGCCGCTTGGATCGACCAGCTACCAGAAGGGCTGCAAACGACGATCGGTGAAGGCGGCCGCGCGCTTTCTGGCGGGCAAGCCCAACGGATCGCGCTGGCGCGGACGCTGCTCGACGACCGTCGCGATGTGTGGCTGTTCGACGAACCGACTGCCCATCTGGACATCGAAACCGAAGCCCGGCTGAAGGCGACGATGCAGCCGCTGTTTGCAGACAAGTTGGTGGTGATGGCGACCCATCGCCTGCACTGGCTTGAAGCGATGGACTGGGTATTGGTTATGGCCGGTGGCCAAATCGTCGCGCAAGGCACGCCTGAAGACCTGCAAGCGCATTCGGCAGCCTTCAAGCGGTTGACCAATCAGATGCGAGGTGAGTTCAATGTGGCAAAATGATCACTGGGTCCGCCCAGATCTAAAACGATATCGCGGCTTGCTGGTGTGGTCGCTGGTGTTTGGCGGGCTGACGTTCGTTTGCGCCGGAGCGCTGATGTTCACGTCGGGGTATCTGATCGATTTCTCTGCGCGCATGCCGCTGTTTGCGGCGATCTACGTGCCGGTGGTGTTGACGCGTGCGTTCGGGTTAGGCCGACCGGTTTTTCAATATCTGCAACGCCTGACCAGCCATAACTGGGTCTTCAAAATCACCAGTCACATGCGCCGCCGGTTATACCTGTTGCTCGCTCAAAAAGCCGATGACACCGACACCATGCCCCAAACCGGAGATGTGATCGGGCTGTTGGCAGACGACATCGGGCACGTCCAGAATCTGTATCTGCGGACGCTTTTCCCAACGATCGTTGCCGGCGGGCTGACTTTGGTCTGCACACTGGCGGTGGGGATTTTTGATTGGCGCTTTGCCATCGTCATCGGGTTGTTGTTGCTGTGTCAGATCGCGCTGATCCCGTTTTGGCGCTTAGGCGTCGAGGCGGCCCGCAAGCGCCAGCAAAAAGCGCTCACGCACAACGCTTATGTCACCGTCACCGACCATGTCTTGGGGTTAGGCGACTGGGTCTTGGCGCGGCGCCGCAAAGATTTTCTTGACCGCACGACGACTGACTGGAAGGCACTTTCCGCTTCCCAAAGCCAGAGCAATCGCAGTTTACACCTGCGGATATTTATCGCGCGCCTGGCGTTTGGATTGTTGCCCATCGTTTTGCTGTGGTGGAGCGCGCTGCGGTTTACCGCGACTGCCAGTGCCGCCAATTGGGTCGGCGCGATCGTGCTGACGATTTTCCCGCTGGAGCAGGCCTTTGCAAGCCTTTCTACCGGTATCGCGGAATGGCCGACCCACCAGGCGTCACTCAAGCGGCTGAACGCTTTGCAGCCGCCAGCGGTCAATCTGCCAGAGCAACAGCCGGTACCGGCTGATTTTGGTTGCTTGCGTCTAGACGACGTCACGTTTACATATCCGCACACGCCGACAGCGTTGTTGACGCACCTTGACCTTGAGGTACCCAAAGGCAAAAAAATCGCCTTGCTCGGGCCAAGTGGCATGGGCAAGACGACGATCATTGATTTATTGATGGGCGACCTTAAGCCAGATAGCGGGGCCGTGTTGTTGGATGAAACGGCGATCAGTGCGTATCAGACCCATCGCCAAGACTTGTTTGCAGTGCTTGAACAGCAACCCCACTTGTTTAACACATCGATCAAGAATAATATTCGGTTAGGCAATCTAGCGGCGACAGATGCTCAGATCGCAGATGTCATCGCTAAAGTCCAGCTCACCGAGCTGATCGCCAACTTACCGCAAGGGCTTGAGACCCCGGTGGCAGAAGCGGGATTGAATTTCTCCGGCGGTGAACGTCAGCGGCTGGCCTTGGCGCGGATCTTGTTGCAAGACGCGCCAATCGTGGTGCTCGACGAGCCGACTGTGGGTCTAGATCCGCTGATCGAACAGGAATTGATCGAGACGATGTTTACCACGCTGGCCGATAAGACCCTGGTGTGGATCACCCACCACCTTCAAGGCGTCGCGCGGTGTGACCAGGTGTATTTCTTGGAAGACGGCCGGTTCACGATGCAAGGGGCGCCGGCACAGCTTGCCGCGACCAATGCGCGGTACCGCCAGCTGTTGGCGCTTGATGCAGGCTGGACATCAGCGGACGCGGCCGAGAAGCTGGGACGTTAACGCGATCAGCTCGTCGCGCGGGGTGCCTGCCGGCAGAAGATCTAGCGTGGCGCGAGCCTTGTCGCTGTAGCGGGCGGCCAGCGCCCGTGCTTCAGGGACGCCGGCCTGGCGGATGCGGGCGGCGGCCTTTTCTAGTTGGGCGGGATCGTTGAGCAACGCCGCCAGCTGCGGGTCGTGTTGTAAGGCAAAAAGCGTCGGCAGGGTGTAGATGCCGTGGCGCAGGTCTTGCAGCGGTGGTTTGCCGCTGGTTTGCTGGGTCGTCGTCAAGTCCAGCAGGTCATCGACCATCTGGAAGCTCATGCCCAACAGCCGTCCGTAGCGATAAGCACGGCGGCATAGTTCTGGCGAGCAGTGGCTCAAATAGGCGCCTTGATAGGTGGCGAGACCAAAAAGCGCCGCGGTTTTGCCGCCAATCTGGCGCAGGTATTGATGGATCGTCGGGATCTGGTGGGCAGGGCGGCCGTTTTGATCGAGCTCGCCGAGTAAGATCCGGCGCATGACACGGGCGTTGATGCCCACGTTGGCGACATCTGGAACCGCGTCTGCGAGCAGGTCGAAATACACCGCGAAAAGATAGTCGCCGGCATAGATCGCCGCGCGATTGCCGGCGGTGGGGTGGATCGTGGCCACACCGCGCCTGGTCGGAGCGGCGTCAAGCACGTCGTCGTGCACCAAGGTGGCGAGATGAAGCGTTTCGATCGCAGCGGCCGCATAAACCAGCCGCCGTTCGTCGCTGGTGCCAAAACGCGAAAACATGAATAACAAGCCGCTACGGAGCATTTTACCGCCGGCCTGGAGTTGCCCTAAGATCAACTTGTTGACCGGCGTCACGTGCAGTTGGGTGCGCGCTTTCAGTAACTTTGTTGTTGCCTGTAGTTGTGCTTGCACCTCTGGATACCCTTGCCACAATGACGCTCCCATCTCGACACCCCTTTTTCGCTGTTAAAATCAGGATACTTGAAGCCGTTTTCTACGTCAATAGGGAGGACGATATGACACTCAGAACTTTCCTTGAAATCATTGAGATCAAGGCCAAAACGGCCTCGATCTTTCCGTTTTTGTTAGGCGGGCTATATAGCTGGTATCATTACCAACGTTTTCGTCCACTTGAACTTATAATTTGTTTTATAGCCGTCGTTTTGTTTAACATGGCAGTTGACGTCGATGACAATTATCAAGATTACCTTCGCGCCAGCAATACCCAAGCCTTCCATTATCGCTTGAAGACCAATATCATCGGTCGTGAGCATCTCAGCCTCACCACGGTTAGATGGTTGATTATTGGCTTAACCAGTGTGAGTGCGCTGATCGGGTTATGGCTGACCAGTCGGACTGGCTGGCCTTTGTTGATCTTGGGACTCTTCAGCTTTGCGGTCGGCTTCGGGTATTCTGGTGGCCCGCGGCCGCTGTCGTCGACGCCGTTTGGGGAACTTTTCTCTGGCTTCACCATGGGCTTTGTCATCTGGCTGATCGCAATCTATGTGTCACTGGGACACCTTGACTGGGCCTTGTGTTGGCGGGTTTATTGGAGCAGCGGCTTGGTTCAAGGGGCGATCGCGGCGTTGCTGCTGGCCAATAATATCGCAGATGAAGATGAGGATATTGCCCTCAAGCGCCACACAATCGTGTATTATTTAGGCAGAAGGCGCGCGTCATGGTTGTTTGGCGCTTTGTATGCCTGTGGCTACATCAGCCAGATCGCCGCGGTATGGGCAGGGTGGTTGCCGAAGCTGTGCTTGTTGACACTGTTGACGGCGATTCCTGTCAGCATCAAGGTCCGCGGCTTTCTCAAGCATCCGGTCAAGCGTGAAACGTTCGTCTTCGCAATCCAAAACTTACTGATCATCACCGCCACTGAATGTGTGACCATGGCATTGGGGGTGGCGTTCGGCGTCTAGACGCCATTAAGGAGGCAACATGCGATATCGACATAATATTTCGATTCGACGTTTTGCAAAACGAGACCTGGAGGCTTTTGCCCAGGCGGTGCGGCCGCAGATTACTGGGGCGGCGTTGAATCTTGCAATCATCACAGATACCCATGATCGGACCCAGCTTAGCCGCTCGTTTTACGGGCCAAACGGTTATTGGCACGTGCAAGAGCAGCACTGGCTGTGTGGTGAGTTGCCGATCGATTGGCGGGTCCATCTCGGTGATATTGTCGACGGTTCCGAGCCTTCAGTGTTGACGATGTGGCGCTTGCGCAATATCGTCAATGATTACCAGGCCAGTGAGTTGCCATTTGTGATCGCTCGTGGCAACCACGACGATAACGACAAATATGCCGAGCGCAATCGTCGCTTTGCCGGCAGTTTCCATCCTTGGGTCTATCATGATCTGGTCTGGGAGAAAATGGCGCAGCAAGTTGGCGGACCCAGCGTCACCAGGCATGGCTTGAGCGTTTTTGACCACGGGAATATTCGCACGATCACCTTGAACACGTCAGACGTGCCTGTGCGCTGGATCGGCGGCCGCAAAAATTATGACATCAAAAAAACGTTGGCCGTCACCGCAGATCAACTGCAAGAGCTGGCGGATGCTTTGGCCGATGCCGGCGGTCGCGATGTTTTGATCATGGCCCACGCGCCAGCGATGACGCGCCCGAACAAGCCGGGTTTGCGGTTTAACGGCCGGCAGTTGCACGAGTTGCTTCGCGCGTTCAATGAACATCTCAGCGGCACCCTTGATTGTGGAACGCACGTCGACTTTGGCGGGCAGGTCGCGTTTGATTTCAGCCACAATTCCGGCAAGATCATTGCGTATGTTGCAGGACATTGGCACGTGGAAGAAGACTTCAGCGTCAACGGGCTACATTATGCGTTGTTGAATAACAGCGCCTTGATGGGCTGGACGCACGGGCTGACTACGCGCTATAACCGCCGCTGGCGCCGCCGACTCAATCAGCCAAGCGAATATGCCGGCTATGTCTTGAGCATCGACACGACCGCCCGACGCCTGCGTCTCTTCGGCTATGGCGCCGCAACGCCTAAGCGGGTGTTTGCGTATTAGCTGTCGTTGTCCGGCAGCGTAAGTCTTTGGTGTTGGGTAGACCGGTTTGACTGCCGGGTGCGGGGGAAAGCGACTCCAGCAGGATCAATCTGTCGTGGAGAGGGTGCTCGGTGGAGCTAACTTCGTCTGCGACGAAGTGGATCTCCACCTGCGCTTGGCTGTAGGCGACAAGTCGCCAACAGCCATCTCACCACGTCAGATTGACCTGCTTCCGTCACTTTCGCCCGCACCCTGGATTCTGCGTATCAGGATAGTTTGGTGTCATGGACAGACGGGTCAACTCGTTGGTCGCCACTAATCCATTTCTACTCACTTAGAAATTGCCACTTCTGGGGATGATGGACGCTAACGTCAGGGTTTGGGGTGTGGAGGCCCGAGATGGCTCAGGCGCGGCATTGTTGTTAGCGGCTGAGCCGCTTACAACAAAGGCGTCGAGGAAGATCCACTCGTAGCGAAGCGGAGAGTTAGCTTCCGAGCGCCTCGCACCGTTCCAGCCATCTCAAGGGCCGGAACATACCAAACCCGACCTATACCACTATTCCCAACACATCCCAAAGAAGGCTTATGCTGCCGGACAGCTTAAGTGTCATTTAATCGTAGAAAGTCGCGAGTAATTGCGGCTTTCTTTTTTCGCAAAAATAACGAAATAATTTTTTCGGAAGCGGTTGCAAGAATTCAAAAGTCATGCTATACTTTAGTCAGAGTTAAGGAAGAGGTTAGCGGCAGGAAGATTTCGTTAAACCGGCTCGAAAGTGCAATATGCAGTTCAACACAACGTAACAATCACCACCCTGTTGAGTAGCTTGCAGGTGCCAGAACCCGAAGATGATGCGAATGGTTATCTCAATGTCGAGGCAAGAAATTTCAAGAACTTGAAGGTTTAACAAGTTTAGAAACCGGCGGCCGCAACGGCCAGTCGGAGCTGCAAAACGATTAGAGCAAGGTACAGTTAATGCTGTGCCACCACCAGAGTACCAGTAGTCAGAACCGTATCCTAGATAACACATGGAGGCGCGAGTCTAATAACAAGACTTTACGATCCAAGCGGAACGATGAGTTCTTAAATAGATGTTTATCGGGTGCGTATTTACCACCAAACTTTGCCAGGTTATTTGGCAACATCAAGCCGTTGTAACTCATTGAACCGTACAAGTGAATAAGCAGTTAGCAGAATTTCGAGGTGTCGCAGTATATTAGTCACATTAAGTTGTCAAGTAGCGCCGCAACCTACCTTAACTTAAGGGTTCCATTTCGCGAAGTAAGTGAAATGGGACCTATTTTTTTGGCTTAAAAATTGGGTTGACTTTCTTCGATATCGTGGTAACCTAATGTTAATCAAATTCTTAGGAGGTTCTCATTATGATTCAGACTCTTGTGGTTAAGCTTCATGCGTTTAGCTTCGCGTTTAGACAGTGATCTGTCTGGCGCGAGGCTCATTGACGTGAGCTTATCACACCACGCAGATCGACCTCGACTGCGTGGCTGAATTGGACGGAGAACCGTCTCATGACACCCTCGCAGCCGCTTGGCTCGCGAGGGTTTTTATTTTGTGTCAGAACCGAATGTCGATTACATAGGAGGAATTATTCATGAAAGTTCAAATGTACTCAGTCCGTCCCGATGAAAAAGAAGCAATTGCCAGCAACTCAGCGCAGATCGGTTGCACCGTCGACACGGTCAGCCATGACTTTACCCCGGCAGACATCGCCAACTTGCAAGGCTACGACGTCTTGTGCTTGGCCCAACACGGTGCGATCGGGACCCCAGAAGACTATGCCAAGATTGCAGCCGCTGGTATCCATCACATCGCGTTGCGGATCACGGGCTACGACATCATCGATTTGAAGGCGGCAGCGGATAACGACATCAAAATTACAAACGTACCAGCTTATTCACCACGTTCGGTCGGGGAAATGACGCTGACACATGCCATGCTTTTGGTTCGCCACCTTAATGAAGCCAAAGCGCGCATGGCGGCCGGAGATTATTCCTGGGGTGGCTTGGAAGCCGATGAGATCCATACGTTAACCGTTGGCATTATCGGGGTCGGCAAGATCGGCTCCGCGGTGGCGCGCCTGTTCTACGCGTTAGGGGCGACCATCATCGCCAACGATCCGATCCATCGGCCAGAGCTCAGCGACATTTTGACTTATGTGGATAAAGACGAGTTACTCAAGACTGCAGATATCGTCACGGTACACACGCCACTTGATGAAACCACCCATCATTTGATCGATGCGGACGCGTTGGCAGCAATGAAGCCGACCGCGATCTTGCTCAACTGCGCGCGTGGCCCGATCGTCGACACAGATGCGCTGATCGCGGCGTTGGAAAACAAGACGATCGCCGCCGCCGGGATCGATTCGATCGAAGATGAAAATGGTATCTTCGGGGATAACCTGACCGGAAAAAATGTCCCGAATCCGCGCTTGTTAAAGCTTCAGCAGATGAGCAACGTTTCCCTCAGCTCACACATGGCGTTTTACACCCGGCCAGCGGTGGCAAACATGGTCGCTATCGCGTTGCACGATGCAGATACGATCGCCAAGGGTGGCGTATCAGAACACGAAATAAAGGGGTAACCACATGAAATCTGTTAAAACCGGCACCATGAACATCCTCAACGGCTTGTCCATCGGGATCATTGTTGCGTTGATTCCTGGCGCCATTTTCAATTCATTGATCGGCGCATTGATCCCCAGCTTCCCGAAGTTGGCATTCATCACCGCCTTTACAGGCGCAGCCCAAACCATGATGCCGCTGTTGTCAGCGGTCTGCGTGGGGATGCTGGCTAAATTCACCCCGATTCAAACGACCTCATTGGCCTTGGCGGCGCTGGTCGGTGCCGGGAACATTCAGGTGGCCAAAGCCGGCTATAACATTGCCGGGACAGGCGATATCATCAACACCGGGATCACCTTGGCAATCGGGTATATCTTGATCAAGTGGCTGGGCAACGCGTTGAAGGCTTACACGATCTTGCTGATGCCGAGCATCTTGTTGCTGGTCGCCGGTGGGATCGGGCACCTGACGCTCGGGCCGGTGTCTGCATTCACGCAGGCGATCGGTGGTGTCATCAAAGACGTCACGACGGTACAACCTTTGTTAATGGGCATCTTGATGGGGATCGCGTTCGGGTTGTTGATCGTCAGCCCCATTTCAACCGTTGGGATTGCGACTGCGATTTCATTGGCCGGCATCGGAGCCGGGAGTGCCAACCTCGGCGTTGTCGGCGCGCAGTTTGCCCTGACTGTTTACGGTTGGTCCGCAAATTCCTTTGGTACGTCGATCGCACACTTCCTGGGTTCACCAAAAATGCAGATGGCAAACATTTTCTCCCGTCCAAAGCTCTTCTTGCCGATTCTGATCAATGCCGGCATTATGGGCGGCATCGGGGCCATTTTCAACATTCAAGGCACCCCAATGAGCGCCGGCTTTGGCTTTGCCGGCTTGATCGGACCGCTTGCCGCGCTGAATGGCATCGGCCACACGACTACTGGCAGCATTATCGAAGTGACCTTGATCTTCTTGATTATTCCAGTCGTGCTCGCATTGATCAGCCATCTGCTTTTCACCAAGCTGTGGCACTATCAAGAATCCAGCGACTACGCATTAAATTATGCTTAAATTTCAGAAACCATAACGCAAAAGAAGGCCGACCAATATGGTTTGCCTTCTTTTTTGCTACAGCTGTCCGGCAACGTAAGCATTTGGGGTGTGGGAGACCAGTAAGCTGTCGGGTGCGGGCGAAAGCAACTCCAGCAGGTTTCAATCTGTCGTGGAGAGGGTGCTCGGCGGAGCTAACTCAGCTTTGCTGAGTGGATCTCCACCTGCGCTTTGCTGTAAGCGACAAGTCGCTAACAGCAATCTCACCACGTCAGATTGACCTGCTTCCGTCACTTTCGCCCACACCCTGGATTCCACGCATTAGGATAGTATCGTGTAACGGACAAGCGGGTTATCTCTCGCTATGAATGCGGTGTAACAAATATCTTGTCAGCCGCTATCCAATTTTTCCAGCCTCGGAAATTGCCACTTAGGATATTTAGAACGCAAATGTAAGGACGGGGTGCGCGGAAGACAGATATGGCTCAGGCGCGACATTGTTGTTGGTGGCTTGCCACCTACAACAACGGCGTCGAGGGAGATCCACTCGTAGCGCAGCGAAGAGTTAGCTCCCGAGCGCCGCGCACCGTTCCAGCCATATCTGTCTGGAGTGCACCCCGTCCGGACCTATACTACTATCCCACCCACCAACCTAAACACACTTACGTTGCCGGACAGCAGTAGAGTTTAAGATGGCATGTCGTTTTCATGGGCGAATTTCAGCGGAAGAACGGGTTGTGGTATAATGCGCATTGAAACCGCCGTAAGTGGCGTGATGATTAGGAGAGAATAATGTCAGAGATTCCAGAATTTACCCCAGTGCTGTTAGGTAGTGACATGAACGTGTACGGTATGGCACGTTCGTTTCATGAGCTCACCGGGCAAGTTGTCGATGTGTATGCCAAGGTTCAGCTGGCACCGACGCGTTTTTCTAAGATCGTTAATGTGCATTTGATTGATGATTTTGACGCTGATCCGACCTTCATCGAGCACATGCGGCAAGTCGCAGCAAAATATGCCAACTATGACGGCAAGGTCATCTTGATCGCTTGTGGGGATGGCTATGCAGAGTTGGTTTCGAAGCACAAAGAAGAACTCAGCAAAACATTCGTCTGCCCGTATGTCGACTATGATCTGTTGAAGCGCTTGAACTCTAAGGAAAGCTTCTACCAAGTCTGTGATGAATACGATCTGCCGTATCCGAAGACGAAGATCATTACCAAGGCCATGTATGAATCAGGCGCTCAGATCTCCACGCCGTTTGCCTTTCCGGTGGCGTTGAAGCCGACCAACTCGGTTGAATGGCTGTTGATCCATTTTGAAGGGCGCAAGAAGGCCTTCACGATCCATTCACAAGTCGAACTCAACACGATCATTGCCAAGATCTACGACAACGGTTATACCAGCGATTTGATCTTGCAAGACTTTGTGCCAGGTGACGACTCGCACATGCGGGTGTTGAACGCTTATGTCGATCAGCAGCACCATGTCAAAATGATGTGCCTCGGGCATCCGCTTTTGGAAGACCCGACACCAGCTGCGATCGGGAATTATGTCGCGATCTTGCCGGAGTATAATCAAGACCTGTACACCAAGATGCAAAAGTTCTTGGAAGACATCAAATTCACTGGGTTTGCGAACTTCGATATGAAATACGACGAGCGCGACAACACGTTCAAGCTGTTTGAAATCAATATCCGCCAAGGGCGCTCGAGCTTTTTTGTGACCTTGAACGGCTACAACTTGGCGCAATGGCCGGTGTTGGATTATGTTACCGGGACCTTGGACGATCAACCGACAGTCTATGGCAACCAAGACGAAAGCAAGCACCAGCTATGGTTGGGCGTGCCGAAGTCTGTGTTTAAGACATACGCCAAAGACAATCCGTACAAGCAAGAGGCGCTCAAGTTGATCGCCGCCAAGCGCTATGCGACCACGGTTTTCTATGACAAGGATATGTCGTTGAAGCGCTGGGTCTTGATGAAGTACATGTTCCATAACTATGTTGGCCGCTACAAGCAATTTTTCGCCGAAAATAAGGGTGACGCCTAAGCGTTGGGCAATTGTTCGCGTCCGTAAGCGTTACGCGGTATAATGTAAGCGTAGCGTTTATCAATAGGAGGGGTTACCTTGGCAACTGAAGACGATTTCGAAGTTGAATCCATGCATTACAACCGATTGTTGTTGGCAGTAGACGATGATGACGATGACTCTTCGCGCAAGGCGTTCAATTATGCCTGCACTTTGGCGAAGATCTATGGGATTCCGTTGGGGATCGTTTCGATCCTTGAAACGGGAGACTTGAATATTTATCAGTCGCTGTCACCGGATCTGTTGAGCGACCGCCGCAGCGAAATCGCGGCCAACCTCAACACCTACGTCGACAAGGCTGAAGCCTTCGGTGCCCAAGATGTGCAACCTTTGATCGGCGAAGGTAAGCCGGCACACGTGATCCTAGAAGAAATCGTCCCGGCGTTTAAGCCGGATCTGATCATATTGGGGTCACACACACGTCGAGGTAAGAATCACATCGGGCATGTTGCCGGCGAAGTTGTTCGCGAGGCATCGGCATCGGTGATTATCGTACGTTAAGCACTAAGGTCTCAGATCATCTGAGGCCTTTTTTATTTGAAAGAGGCAAATCAATGCAGTATGAGCAAGTTACCGTCGGCAAAGTCATTGCGCGTATCAGTCGGTTCACGGTGCAAGTCGCGTTAGGAGAAACCATTGTTTTGGCCCATCTGTCCAACACCGGACGCAACAAGGAGTTGCTCGTCGCCGGCCACAAGATTTCAATCAAAAAAGCGGCCAATCCCGCACGCAAAACGCCTTATGATGTGATCGCGGTGCGTCGTGATGGCAGGTGGATCAATATCGATAGTCTTGCCCCCAACCGATTGGTCAACGCCGCGTTGCGCTCAGGGGAGCTGGTGCTACCAGGCTGTCGCGAGCCGCTACAGGTCAAGCCGGAAACGACCTGGCGAGATTCACGGTTGGATTTTGCCGGGGTTGATGCAACGGGCCAAGAATTTTTTGCGGAAACCAAAGGTGTGACGCTGGCCAACGGCGACTTAGCGGCGTTTCCAGACGCGCCGACGACCAGAGGCCTCAAACACGTCCATACGCTTCAAGCCGCGCAAGGCGAAGGCTATGTGACCTATCTGATCTTTGTTGTGCAGTTACCTGATATCCACCACGTCACGATCTATCATGAACGCTTCCCGGAGCTGGCACCGGCGATCACCGCAGCCAAGCACGCCGGCGTGCAGGTTTTGGCGCTCGGTTGCCGGACAGGGGCAGACTTCATTGCGTTGGCCGAGCCGCTTCCGTTTGATGAGACCCTCGCATTTGCCGAAGTGACCCCGGAATCGTAAATTTTACAATTAAATTGCTGGCAATTTATTTCAATCGCAGTATAATGACCGCGTGGTGGTATAGCAGATCTCATTGGGGAGGGGTCAGCAATGAAGAAAGGATTACTGGCAATCGCCATCGGATTGGTATGGCTTGGGTTGCGGCCGGTACAGCCGGTCGCTGCAGCACCGAAGATCATCACCACGTCGTTGACGACAAAAGTTGATGTCCCGGTGAATCTGGCGAGCGTAAAGACAACTTACGCAACCAGTGCGATCCGGCTTATCCAGATCGTTGGCACGCAGCCGGTTCTCGCCGCGCCGCAAAAACAGGTGATAACGGTCAAAGTCACCGCTAAAGACGGCACGACGGCCCAAAAGCAACTGACGCTGAATGTGGTTGCCAACTCGAAGCTCAAGCAGCGCGCAAACATGATCTATTTCCGTCAAAGCGCGGTGCCTTATATTCGCGGCGGCACCTGGGTGAAAACCGCACCGGCGCTGACCGCCCAGACCTGGGGCGGCAATCCGGTATTTTCTGGAACCGACAAGCAAAACACGCACTTTATCGGGCATAACCCAGGCGTGTTTGTTCAAAATAAGCTGCTTCGTGTCGGGGATGTCATCAAGGTCACCGACGCGAAAAACCGGGCGTTCACTTATCACGTTTACAGTACCGCGGTGGTGAACGCGCTGGGTTATACGGCTTCTGGCGCTGATCTTTATAGCGATATTGCCAGCCGTGGCACGACGGAGCGGATCGTCTTGCAAAGCTCCGTGAACGCGCAACAGAAGCTGGTGGTGTTCGCGCGCTGAACCGTGTAAAATAGGCACCAAGGAGGTGAGCCGATGGCAAAACATCCGCAACACCGCTGGCGCGTATGGGCCTGGCGGGGAATTCTGACGCTGGGTCTAATCGTGGGTTTGGCGCTAGTTTTTAATGAACAAATCAAATTGTATGTTGTCGATCATCTCAGCGAGCATACGATGCAAACAATCGACAAGAAGACGGTGCAGCACAACGAGAAAACAAAGGGTAACTTTGACTTCAATGCCGTCAAGGCGCTCGATGTGCAACACGTTGCCAAAGCCGCAACGACGGCCAACCAACGCAACGCGATCGGTAAGCTCGCCGTTCCTAGTGTCAACATGGCCTTGCCGATTATGAAGGGCTTGGCCAACGAGAACCTGTCGACTGGTGCCGGCACGATGAAGCCCGATCAAACCATGGGTAGCGGCAACTATGCATTGGCTGGCCATTATATGACCGACAAAGGGATCTTGTTTTCGCCGTTGAAGAACGTCCAGCTAGGCGATAAGGTCTACTTGACGGACATGGCCAAAGTCTACACGTATAAGGTAACCACCAAAACCACGGTCGATCAGACCCAGGTGCAATGGATCAATGATGTCGCTGGCAAGAAGCTGGTCACTTTGATCACCTGTGCATCCGCTACAGAAGGCGAAACCAATCGGATCGTCGTTCAAGGTAGTTTGGTGACCAGCACCAAGGCGACCAGTGCGGCCCTGCGAGTCTTCAATTAACCGGTACGGACAGTTTAATCAGCGAAGACGTCGGCTACCGTCGGCGTTTTTGTTTGCAAAGTTTGTTATAATGAAGGCCACATGGAGGTGGTTTGCGGGTGACATACGAGAAATTCTTACGAAATACGCCGTTGCGGCGGATGGTGGTGTTGGCGTCTGTGATCTTGGTGCTCTGGTTTTCTAGGAGTATCATGAGCACGATCTTGCTGACGTTTATCTTCTCTTTTTTGGTGACAAGAGCGATCAATGCCGTCCGCCGGCATGCGCATGTCAGGGCGGTCGCGGTGGTGGCGCCGCTGTACTTATTAGTCGTCGCGGGTGTGAGCTATGCGGCGATCCATTACGTCCCAGAGATCATCAAGCAATCTGTGAACCTGTTCAACTCGGTGTTAGAGTTTTACAACAGCGGCCATTTTGACCACAACGAAACGATCCAGTGGCTCTTGCAGTCGATCAATCAGATGAACCTGAAGACGACCTTGCAGAAGTGGCTGACCACGATCTTGCAATACGCCGGCTCGATCGGGGCGATGGGCGTGACGTTTGTCTTGTCGTTGTTGCTGAGTTTTTTCTTCACGGTTGAAATCGATACGTTGAAAAAATTTGGCAAGCAATTTTTACGTTCCCCGTTGGGCTGGTATTTTGCGGACCTGAAGTTTTTCGCAGACAAATTCATCGATACCTTTGGCGTCGTGATCGAAGCACAGATCGTGATCGCGGCGGTCAACACGGTCATCACCACGATTACCTTGGTGTTTATGAAGATGCCTAATATTCCAACGTTGGCGATCATGGTGTTCATCTTATCGCTGGTGCCAGTAGCAGGGGCGTTCATCTCATCGGTGCCGTTGGCGGCTATTGCCTATACCGTCGACGGGACTCAAGGCGTCATCACGATCATCATCATGATTTTGGTGATCCACGCTTTGGAGGCTTATGTCCTCAACCCCAAGTTCATGTCGAGTCGAACCAAGCTACCGGTGTTTTTCACCTTCGTCGTGTTGTTGGTCGGTGAAGAATTGTTCGGCACTTGGGGGTTGATTGTCGGGATCCCGATCTTCACGTTCTTGTTAGACATTATTGGCGTTAAAAAAATCGAAGACGACTGAATTTAGTCGCGTCCAAAAACAAGGACGAACCGGTATTTCACGGCTCGTCCTTGTTTTTGGCTGGTTTAATCTGTGGGGAGCTTTTGGGTAGCCGCGGTTTTGACAAAGGCGCGGCGAATGGTGAAAGAGATGGTCAAGGCAACCAGTTCCAGCATCCCAAAGACGATCAGGGTGGTGTGATAGCTGTGGGTGACTTCATGGACAACAGACAAGATCACTGGTCCGACCAGTCCGGCGATGCCCCAAGCGGTCAAAACATAGCCGTGAATGGCGCCAAGTTCCTTGGTCCCGAACACGTCGCTGAGGTAGGCGGGGATGACAGAGAAACCTGCGCCATAACCGGAAAGAATGATACAAAACACGATGGTGAAGATAACGGGGGAATGAATGACCAAAAGTGCCAAGAGCAATGCGGTCATGATCGCAAAAACTAAGCTGAAGGTGTTTGGTCGCCCGAGCCAATCCGAGGCGCTTGCCCAAAGCAAACGGCCAAGCCCGTTGAACACACCGATGATCCCGACCATTAAAGCCGCGGTGGCGGCAGTCATCGCGGTGTTGGCCTGGGCCATCGGGGAAGCTGCAGCCACCAGTCCGATGCCACAAGTGATGTTGATGAACAACATGAGCCAAAGCAGGCGGAATTCGCGGGTGCGCACGGCTTGATTGGCGGTCAACTGCGCGCCGCCGGTCAGGCTAACGCCGTTAACTTGACCGTGATCAGTTGTGGCGACAGTCTTTGGCGGGCGGATGAACTGTGCGGCAATCACCATGACCACGAAGTACACGCCACCAAGCGTGAAAAAGGTTTGCTCGACACCAACGGTCGAAAGTAGTTGGTGCGCGACCGGACTGGTCAACATGGCAGCGAATCCGAAGCCCATGATCGCACAGCCGGTGGCCATGCCACGGTGTTTCGGAAACCACTTGATAATCGTTGACACTGGCGTGACATAGCCGAATCCGAGACCCTTGCCGCCGATGACGCCATAGCCCAGATACAACAACCAGAGTTGCTGGGTGTGCACGGCGACACCAGTGAGCACCATGCCAGCCCCGTAACAGAAACTGGCAATGGTGCCGGTCACATGCGGGCCAAACCGTTCGACTAAGCGACCGGCAAAGGCTGCCGACATACCCAAAAAGAAGATCGCCAGGCTAAAAGCAAACGAGATCGCCGCTTCAGACCATGGCGTTGCGGCCTGAATGGCTTGGGTGTACACGCTCCAGGCATAGACAGAGCCAATCATCAGATGGAAGATCACACCGGCAACGGCAACAACATAGCGATTAGTTTTCAAAATCGTCAGGTCCTCCTATTTGCGAATAAAATATAGCGACGTTTTAAAAAGGTGCGTGTTTTGAGTGTAATTGGTTCATATATTTTGTGCAACCCGCCGAGTATGCTTAAAAACACGAATTTCTATAATTGTCAGTAGCAGGCAAAAAATTGCACAGTTAGCCACAAAAAAACTGACTCGAAAATCGAGTCAGTGTTGTCAATGTCGCCTGAGCCGGCTGATGAGATGTAAGATCAAGGCCAAGCCGCCGGCAAACAAGATGAGGTCTGCCGCAATATGCACGCCACCCCAAACAGCGGAGGTGTCGACAAGCGTGCGCAGGCTGGGGGCATTGACGTAAACCACGAAGTAAACAACGCTCAGCAACCATAAGCCGAGTACAGTAAGCCAAATTTTACGCATAAGCTCTCCTGATTGGTTCAAAGTGTCCGCTTACATCATAGCAAACTTTTGTTTAGGCGTCGCGTTTTTCAGAAAAATGCGGTATTATAAGATGATACTAAAAATATTAAGCGAGGTAATCTCTAGATGGCTAAATTAGTGCTTATCCGTCACGGTCAAAGTGAATGGAACCTGTCTAACCAGTTCACTGGCTGGGTCGACGTTAACTTAAGCGACAAAGGTGTTGAAGAAGCAAAGGCGGCTGGTCGCAAGATCAAAGAAGCTGGCCTTGAATTCGACCAAGCTTACACCTCCGTTTTGACCCGTGCGATCAAGACGTTGCACTTTGCACTCGAAGAATCCGACCAACTTTGGATCCCAGAAACCAAGACCTGGCGCCTGAACGAACGCCATTACGGTGCTTTGCAAGGCCAAAACAAGGCTGAAGCTGCTAAAAAGTGGGGCGACGAACAAGTGCACATCTGGCGTCGTTCTTACGACACCCTGCCTCCTCTGTTGAGCGCTGACGACGAAGGCTCTGCAGCCCAAGACCGTCGTTACGCTAACCTGGACCCACGCATCGTTCCTGGTGGTGAAAACCTTAAGGTCACTCTGGAACGGGTTATCCCATTCTGGGAAGACCATATTGCCCCAGATCTGTTAGCTGGCAAGAACGTTATCATCGCAGCGCATGGTAACTCCCTGCGTGCCTTGACCAAGTACATCGAAAACATTTCCGACGAAGACATTATCAACTTGGAAATGGCTACCGGCGAACCAGTTGTCTACACCTTCAACGACAAGTTGGAAGTTCAAGACAAGACTAAGCTCGGCAAGTAATTTATAAAAACCACTGATACGTCTGCAGAGATGCAGGCGTATTTTTTTGACTTTAAGCATGTGGATGAGCGGAATGGGCGTGACTGATCGTGTGACATAGAATTGCACAATCAACGTTGTGCCAATCCGCGGGATTGCCAATTCCGAGGCGTAAAAGTTGCGTGTCTTTACAGGAAGGTGTACAAATGACATCAAGGTGTCAGGTCACCTTTTTTAATTTCCTGAATAAAAGTAATTTTGACTAAATAGTAGATATGGCACGCAGGAGGCAATCTTTCATGAAAAAAGTGATCATTTTAGGCGGCGGTTTGGCCGGGTGTTACCTGGCAACACAATTACAAGACACTTGTGATGTCGTAATTGTCACCAAAGGCGATCAACGTGCCAGCAATTCGATGCTGGCCCAAGGAGGAATTGCCGCATCATTGGATCCTGGCGACAGTCCAGAAGCCCACGAGGCCGACACGATGAAAGCCGGGGTTTATCACAACCGTGAACGAGCAGTGAAACAGCTTGTCACCACCGGCCCACAATTACTGGCACAATTGATCAAAGAGGGGATGCCGTTCGATCGGCGGCCTGATGGTAGCTTGAGTTTTGGCCTTGAAGGCGCACACAGTTTTCACCGCATCTTACACGCCAACGGGGATCGTACCGGCGAGGCCTTGACCAGCTTTGTGCAAAGCCTGTTGCACCGTGTGACCTGGGAGACGTACACAGAGGCGCTGGCACTTGCGGTTTCTGACAATCGTTGCCAAGGTGTCGTGGTGCGGCATCTCAAAGATGGACGTCAGGAAACCTTGGCTGCAGACGCGGTGGTGTTGGCAACAGGGGGCCTTGGAAACTTGTTTGATTTCACCACTAACGATCATACCGTCACCGGCGATGGGATTGCGCTGGCTAAGCGTGCCGGTGCGCGTCTGGCCGACATGGCGTTTGTCCAGTTTCACC
Source organism: Lacticaseibacillus boliensis (assembly GCF_054784775.1). Lineage (NCBI taxonomy): Bacteria > Bacillati > Bacillota > Bacilli > Lactobacillales > Lactobacillaceae > Lacticaseibacillus > Lacticaseibacillus boliensis. Next base: position 15,902 of record NZ_BAAIHN010000021.1, on the reverse strand, counting down.
CGACGCTGTTGAGCCTGAACCACCGCTGTTATGGGCTGATCACAGAAGCCATTCGCGGTGCCGGTGCGGTGCTGGTCGATGAAAACGACCACCGGATCATGGCCGGCGTGCCGCGTGCGGATCTCGCGCCACGTGACGTGGTGGCTCGGCATCTCACCGCATGGCAAGCCAAGGGACACCAGCTGTTTCTGGATATCTCGGCTGTCCAGGATTTTGAACTGCATTTTCCAGGCGTCACCGCCAACCTCGACAAGCATCAAGTCCCGTTTCGCGAAACGAAGCGTATCCCGATCCAGCCTGGCGCGCACTTTATGATGGGCGGCGTCGACACGGATCTCAACGCCCAAACGTCGATCTCGCGGTTGTGGGCGGTCGGCGAAGTCGCCTGCAATGGCGTCCACGGCGCCAACCGCCTTGCCAGCAACTCCTTGCTCGATTGTCTCGTCAGCGGGCAAAAAGCCGCTGACGCGATCGCGGCCTTGCCAGCGGCGACACTGCCAGAATTGCCACTGCCAGCCAGCACGAAGCGCGCGGCGCAATTGCCGACGCTTGCGACCCTGCAACACCGCGCCTGGAAAGATCTGGGCGTTGAGCGGACGCATGAACAGCTGCACGCGTTTTTGAATTGGCTGCACCAGTTCAATTACGCGCAGGTCGATGTGTTGACCTGGTCGGCTGAAGAATTGACTGTCGCCAACTTGTGTCTGTGCAGTCAACTGATCGCCGAAGCCGCCCTTGCAGAGCCGAAGAGCTTAGGGGCACATTACTTGAAGGAGGCCTAGTCATGTTATTGACCGAATTGAAACAAAAGCAGGCGTTCAGCCGCTATTATGATGAAGACCCAGCAGAGCAGATCGCTCGAATCAAGGCGATCAAGGAATCGTTTGGCGAGCGCCTGTTGCTTGTCGCCCATCATTATCAAAAAGACGAGGTGGTGCAATTTGCTGACGCCACCGGTGATTCGCTGAAACTCGCCCAGATCGCGGCCAATAACCATACCGCACAAAAAATCGTCTTCTGTGGCGTCCACTTCATGGCTGAAACGGCTGACATCTTGACCGGCGCCAACCAAGACGTCGTTTTACCAGATCCGATGGCCGGCTGTTCCATGGCGGATATGGCCAACACCTACCAGCTTAACGCCGCTTGGCAGAGTTTGACGGCGCAATATGGTGACAGCATTATCCCAGTCACCTATGTGAACTCGACGGCGGCCATCAAGGCGTTTGTGGGCGAACACGGCGGCATCGTCGTCACCAGCGGCAACGCCAAAAAAATCGTTAGCTGGGCGTTGAGCCAAGCCCGACATCTGCTGTTCTTGCCGGATCAATACCTTGGACGCAATACCGCCATGGCGCTGGGCGTCCCAGAAGCCCAAATCGGGTTGTGGGATCAACAAGCCGGCAAGCTGGCCCAACCCGGCGATTACCGCGTCGTGTTGTGGAACGGGTATTGTTCGGTCCACCAGCAGTTTGCCGTTGACCAGATCACGCAGCTGCGTGCCAAGTATCCTGATATCAAGATCATCGTGCATTCTGAATGCAAACATGAAGTCGTCGAGGCCGCCGATGCGTCGGGGTCGACCGGTGACATCATTCACTACATCCAAAACGCCACGGTTGGCACCCGTATCGCGGTGGGGACGGACAACAACTTGGTTGGCCGGCTGATCAAGACGTACACGAACCAAAAAGTCATGTACCTCAATCCTTATTCTTGTGCCTGCATCTTGATGAATCGCATCGACTTGCCGCATCTGGCCTGGACGATGGATGAGCTGCGTGCCGGTCGCGAGGCCAATGTGATCACAGTGGATGATAAGACCGCTCACTGGGCAAAAGTCGCGTTGAACCGCATGCTGGCCTTGAGCTAGGAGGGAGAGTCATGATCTATTTTGATCACGCCGCCACAACGCCGATGAGTCCTGCGGCGTTAGACGCGTATACGGAAGTCGCCAAACATTTTTATGCCAACAGCGAAAGCCTGCATCGTGCAGGCAATGAAGCCGGGCAACTGGTGCAAGACGCACGCTTGCAAGTGGCTCGCCAACTTGGCGTACCGGCAGACGGACTGATTTTCACCAGCGGCGGTACCGAGGCCAATCAGCTGGGAATCGAAGCGTTGGCGACTGGTAGCGACAGGCGCGAGATCCTTGTCAGCCCCTTGGAGCATTCGTCGGTGTATGAGATTTTGGATCGTCTGGCGCGCATGCAAGACTTCACGATCCGGGAACTGCCGGTCGATGAATCAGGGCATGTCACCCCTGACGCCCTCACTGCTGAACTGAGTGACCAGACGGGGTTGGTGGTTGTCCAGGCCGTCAACGCCATCACCGGTATCGTTCAGGATGTGACCGCGCTGAATGCCGTCGCTCAAGCACAAAAGGTGCCGCTGTTTGTCGATGCCGTGCAAGGCGTGGCCAAGGTGCCGCTGGTGTTGACAGACTTGGCAGGCTTTTCGGTCAGCGCGCATAAGTTCAACGGACCCAAGAGTTGTGGCTTTTTGTACCTGTCGCCTGCGGTGCCTTCTCAGCCGCGGTTTCACAACGTTTTCCAACAAAACGGGTACCTGCCTGGAACAATGGACGTGCCTGGCATCGTCAGTTCGGAAACGGCGTTAGAAGCGGCCATGGCCGGACGCGACGCCAGCTTGAAACAGCTTAGCGCATTGCGCAAGCAACTGTTGGCTGGGTTGGCAGACACGATCATGCCGGTCGTGCCGGATGGCGGGTTCCCTGGGATCATCGGCTTGTTGTTGCCGCATACCCAAGGCCAAGAAGCCGCCACTTGGCTGGGCCAGCACGATATCTGCTTGTCAACGGTCAGCGCCTGCAGCATCAAGGATCCGCGCCCGGACAAGACGTTGCAAGCCCTTGGGCTGACGGAAGACCAAGCGGCGCGGTATCTTCGGCTGTCGCTGGGGCCGACGAATACCGCCGATGAAGTTGCACGCGTGTTACAGGTATTGAATGAACGCTATGCATAAAGCGGGTTTAGTATCGTGTCGAAGGGCCCTGACGAGTAAATCCCAAACTTAGGATTTGCTTGGCAGGGCCTTTCGACGCTAATGTGATGCTTGATGGCTCGTACATCGCTGTAATCATCGTGGTGATTTCGTGAATGCTAATTTTAGCTTGTTCGCTTGTTTATTTGAAAAAGGTGACAATGCGCCAATTTGGATCGATGTCTCGTTCACTGATTTGGGTGACATGCTATAATGAACCACAAAACGATAAGGATGGTGTCAGGCATGCGACAAGCGATCGAATTGATCCATGATGAAGATTATGCTCAGGCCACGGCAACTGGATTAGTGGTGGTCGACTTCCGGATGGACTTTTGCCCTGGGTGTGAGCGGATGGATTTTGTGTTGAATCGCTTGGCCCAAACCTACCGGGGACAGGCCCGCTTTGTGGCGCTGTCGATCAATCAAGATTTCCGCGTGGCAGAAGCGATCGGGGTGCAAAGTGCGCCAACGGTTTTGGTCAAACAAGACGGCCAAATCGTTGCCCATTTCTTTGGCGCCCAGCCCCAACGCAAAGTTGAGACCGTGTTGCAACGGTATCTGCCCAAGGCGGTCGGCTGATGTGTACGAGTATCCATCTCGTTGCCAAGGACCTGACTCATGTGTTGGCAAGAACGATGGACTGGCCACAACTGGACGTGGCGCCGGTGTTTGTGCCGCGCGGGTACCAATGGCACAGTCCGTTTGATCATCGCGCGTACGCCAACCGCTACGCCATGGTTGGTGGCGGGACGCCAACCGCTTTGCGTATTGATATCTCAGACGGGGTCAACGAATACGGGCTGTGTGTGCAAAAACTCACCTTCGCCAACGGCGCCAACTTGCAGACACAGCGGCGTAGCGATCGCATCCAGCTGGCGCCTTTTGAGCTGAGTTTCTGGTTGTTGGGCAACTGTCGCTCGGTGGCTGACGTGCAGGCACGCCTGCCGGAAATTGAGCTGATGGCCGATGCCCAAAGCGATACGCCGTATGGTTATCCGGAGCTTCATTTTGCGCTGAGTGATCCCACAGGGGCGATCGCGGTGTTAGAGCCGACAACAACGCCGTTGCGGCTCCGCGCCAATCCCTTGGGTGTGGTTACCAACAGTCCAGATTTTGACGAGCAGTTGCGGCGGCTACAGGCCTATGTCGAATTTACGCCGGCTTTTCTCGCCGGCCGGGTGCCGTTAAACACGCCGCGGGTGACGACCGGGCGTCTGTCGGGCAAGCAGGTGCCGTCGGGCTCGTATTCACCAGGCGGTCGGTTCGTGAGGGCTGCTTATATGAAGGAACGCGTCGATCAGCCGGTGGCTGCTGATGACGCTGTGTTGACGGCATGGCGGTTGTTGGATGGTGTCAGCGTGCCCAAGTCTTCTGAGCATCAGCGGACTTATTCTGTGTACCGGTCGGTGATGGTTGCTGAATCGCGGCGGTATTATTTTCAGGCCTATCACCAAGTTCAGCCGGTGTGTCTCACATTGACCGATGACCTGTTGCAGGCAACGACGCCCCAGTTTTTCCCGGTGGCCGACCGCTTCGAAGTGCGAGACGTTCGATTCGAGGATTAAGATGAAAAAAATATTGGTGACACTCATGTTAGGATTGGCTTTGATCGCCGCACCAACGGTTTCCGTGCAAGCGCGTGCCGGTGGTGTGATCGGTGGCGGCCATGTTCATGTGACGACTGGTCGCAGCACCGGCATCGGACGTTCGATCTACGGTGGGCGTGGCCTGCACCGCGGCATCGGGCGTGGGGTCTATATGGGTGGTGCAGGGCTGATCGTCTTCGTGGTCGTGATCGGCCTGGCACTAGCCCGCCGGCGTCGTCCCGCAGCTTCAAGGGTGACGTCGACGTCAAGCGAGCCTATCGACGCCGACTTGGCCAAGGCGTTCGAGCCGCTTTTTTATCATGTTGAAAAAGCCTGGTCGGATAACGACCAAGCCACCTTGGCCACGTTGATGACCGCAAAATTTTATAAGCATCAAAAAGCGATCCTCGATCGCTGGGAGAAACAAGGCAAGCGCAACCGGCTTGAAGACGTCGTCATCATCGCTACCGCCCAAGAGCGTAGCGATGCCGATCATCCCCATGTTGTGGTGACCGCTCAGGCGCGCGATTACATCGAAGCCTTGAACCAACCAGCGGCAGTCAACCAGGCACGGCGCGACCAGGCGTTGCTGGCGCGCTTCACCGAGGTGTGGGAGCTGGCCTACGCCGAAGACGGGCGGCTATTGGTTGCCAAGATCCGCCAATGAACGAGTAGTGAAAAAGCATCGAGACAGTTTGCCTATTGGAGGCTGTCTCGATGTTTTTTTGATGGCGGCAATCTCAGTCTGTTTTTAAGCGTACATATTGGTTAGCATCTTGATAGCCGTCTTGGCGTAACAGGGCATCGCGACAACTCGCCTCAAGCGTAAAGCCGGCGTGTTTGGCGACGCGGTTGGCCGCTTGATTGACGACTGCCGTGCGAATGCACAATCGGTGGTAAGGATAATCTGTGAAGGCCAACGCGCACATGCCAGCCAACGCGCGGGTCATGATCTTTTGGCCGCGGTACTCAGCCCCGAGCCAAAAGGCGATGTTGGCGCTGTGATTGACCGCATCGAGATCTGTGAACGCGATCATGCCGGCAATCTCGTCACAATAATGGATGACGTAATGGCGCGCCTGATCAGAGGCGTTGGCGAACAACGCTTGCTGTAACCAGGCCTGCTCGGCAGCGGCGGTTTGGATGCGTGGGACCCAAGTAAAATGCTGCGCCAGCGCCTGGCGATCGTTTGTGATCAAGTCAAACAAAGGCGTGGCATCTGCTTGCGGCCGTGGTAGTGCTAAGCTGACTTCATCATCGATGCGGAATGTGAACATGATATCTTCTTTCCGAGGTCAGATCAAAATGCCGTTGCAATGGTCGATCTCATGTTGAATGATTTGGGCTAAAAAGCCGGTGAACGTTTGCGTGTGGATCTGCCATTGGGCGTCACGATAATGAACCGTGATCGTCTCAAAACGATTGGCAGACCGCTCACCGCGCAGCGACAGGCAGCCTTCTTGCGCGGTGAAAGGGCGCTGTTTGGCAGTGATCTGGGGATTAATCAAAATCAGTTGTAGCGGTCCGGTTGCGGCGATGATGATGCGGACGTTGACGCCGATCATATTAGCCGCCATCCCGACACACCGATCTGCGTTGGCGGTTAAGGTATCGCGTAGATCATTGACGATGCCGAGATCTGCTTTTGTCGCCGTGCGCGATGGCTGGGCAAGTGTTAGTTGGTCGTAGTTGATTGGCCGAATCATAGAAATCCTCCTCAGTGATAGGTCAATTATAGACACAAGAACCCGATGAGAAAAAGAAAGTTTCCTCATTCAAGTAAAAATAAAGATATTAATCGGACAGAGGCCTGTCAACGGCGACATCCGATAATACCGAAAGATTTCAAATATTACTCGCAATTTTATTCGCTAAATGGCGACTGCAAACGACCTTGTGAGAGCTTATTCAGAATGATTGCGCCTCCTTTACGACTGTTCTACCATGCAGACACATAGATTCTAAGGAGGCATTCATGGAAAAGCAAGGCAGAGCAAGTGGCTTCGTGATCATGGTGGGGGTGGTGTTGGCGGCGATTTTTGCGGCAAGTACCGCCTATTCGGGGATGAAGGCAGGCTTGACCGTAGCAGCTGGCATTCCCGGTGCGATCATCGGTTCCGGGCTGGTGCAAGCGTTCGCCAAGGCGCAAGGCATGCAGGGCAAAAACTTGATTCAAGGGATGTCGAGTGGAGGGGAATCGATCGCTTCGGGGATGATCTACGTGGTGCCGGCAATCATCTTGATCGGTGGCCGGGTGAATTTTTGGGCAGGGATTACTGTCGGCGCCTTGGCGGTGTTGTTTGCCGTCGGGGTGGCGTCTCTGGTCGAGCATTACATGGTGGTTGAAGAAGACGGCCATCTGCAATATCCAGAATCACAAGCGATCGCCACGGCACTAAAAGCCGGTGAAACCAAGACTGACAGTCTCGCACAGATGGCGTGGGGCTTTGGCATCGGAGGGCTGTTGACTGCCTTGTCGACGCAAGTGCTCGGGTGGATCAACACGACGATGACGTTTTTTGGGAACAATCACTATCGCTGGAAGTTTGCCTTAGAGGTCAACCCGATGTTGGCCGGCATCGGCTTTGTAGTGGGCATGGAAGTGTCGGTGACGATGTTTGCCGGATCGCTTCTCGCCAACTTTGGCATCACGCCGTTGGTGGCATATTTTGCGGCGATGGCGCACGACAGCGCAACGGTGTGGAACGCCGAAGCGGCGGTCAACACGCTGTCCATCGACGCCTTGGCTGGCGCGTATTCCAAATATATTGGGGCCGGCATGATGCTTTGCGGGGGGTTGATCGGGGCAATTAAGCTGATACCGGTCATCAAAATCAGCTTGCAACAAACCCTCGGCGCGTCTTCGGGCAACAAGCGTGACTTGTTAGGACTGTTTGGTTTAGGCATTGCTGCCGTCGGGTTGTTCGCCGTTGGCCTGTTGGTTGCCAACAACTTGTTGCTGGCAGTGATTGCCACCGTTTTGGCGTTGGTCTTGGCGTTGTTGTTTGTCATCGTGTCTGCCCGCATGGCTGGGACGATCGGTTGTTCCAACGCGCCGGTGTCGGGGATGACGATTGCCAGTCTCGTGGTGATGACTTTGGTGTTTGTCATCATGGGCTGGTCGGATAATCAGCACACGCAATGGCTGCTATTGTTTGGGGTCTTTATCGTCACGGCAATCTCCGTTGGAGGCGCGTATACCCAGACGCAAAAAGTCAACTTCTTGGTGCAAGGCCAGCGGCGGCAGCTGCGCAAGTGGTTTATCACTGCGGCGTTGATCGGGGTCGTGGTCGTCATCGCCACCACGAGCCTGTTGGCGCCCCAGCTGGCGAAAACCGGTGCCAATCCACCATTCGGGTTACCACAAGCGAACCTGATCGCAACGCTGACCGCCGGGATCATGTCGGGTGAACTGCCTTGGATCATGATCATCATCGGCGTCGTTTTGGCGCTTGTCTGCGGCTTGCTGCGTCTGCCGATCATGACGGTCGCGTTGGGTTTTTACCTGCCGATGGCAACGACCAGCATCATTTTGGTGGGTGCGCTTTTGCGCTGGGTGGTCACGGCTTCGGCGAAGACACCAGCGCTGGCAGAACAACGCGCCAACTCTGGCGTCAGTCTCGCCAGCGGGCTGATCGCTGGCGGCTCTTTGATTGGCTTGATCGGGATCGGGTTGCAGGTCAGCGGCGTTTTGACGCCAGGGCATCCCAGCGGCGTGTGGCCAACCGTTAGCCTTTTGGTCATTCTGGTGCTGGCGATCGTGTTGCCGCTGGTCAAAAGCCGGCGTGGGTAGGATAATAGTAAGGCAGTGAATTGACCGCGTACAGACGCTGCCAGGAAACAAGCGATTAGATCGTTGTCAAACAAGGAGGAATTCATTCATGATCCGTTCTGCATGTACCTCGATTATGGTTGGTAAGGCCGCAACGCTAGAAGGGGCGACTTACATCTCACGCAATGAAGATCGGCTTAAGGCCATTCATCGCAAGCGTGTGATCGTGCAACCGGCAGTGTCAGGTCGGGACCAGACGTTCGTTTCTGCTTATAACGGGCTGACCGTGCCGCTGCCGGCAACCGGGTATCGTTATACCGCCACCCCAGACGCTGATCAAAGCGCCGGCCCCAACGAAGAAGACGGCTTCAACAGCATGAACGTCGGCGAATCTGCGACAGAATCGGTTTATGCCAACCAGCGCGTGTTAGCGCACGATCCCTACGTCACCAACGGGCTGGCAGAAGACGCCTTGACCACCTTGGTGTTGCCGTTTATCGATTCCGCAAAAGACGGCGTGCAATACTTAGGCGAACTGGTGGCAAAATATGGTTCCGCTGAGGGTAACGGCGTGCAGTTTAGCGATGAAAACGACGTGTGGTACATGGAAATCGTCACCGGCCACATGTGGGTTGCCGTGCGGATCCCTGATGATTGTTACGCAGTGGCGGCCAACCAAGTCGCGATCCAGCAGATCGATTTTGATGATCCGGATAACTACATGTGGGCACCTGGTATCCGCGAGTTTGTGGCGGAACACCACCTCAATCCGGATTTTGAAGGATTCAATTTCCGGCACATTTTCGGGACCGACACGGAAAAAGATCATCATTACAACACCCCACGCGTCTGGTTTGCCCAACGGTATTTCAATCCTGAAGACCAAGGCCAGGACCCGGAATCTGCAGAGCTGCCGTTCATCCGCAAGCCTAGCCGCAAGCTGAGTATCGAAGACATTCAATATGTGTTGAAGTCACATTTTGATGAGACCCAATACGATCCGTTAGGCGGCGGCAGCGACCACGATAAGCTGACGTATCGTGCCATCAGCCTGTCGCGGACGGCCAATTCTCATATTTTGCAGATGCGGCCCGATGGGTTGAAAGGTGTGCAATGGGTCGGCTTTGGCGTTCCGACCTTCTGCCCACACGTGCCGATGTTCACCAATGCCAACGCCATCGATGACTCGTATGCGTACGTCCCAGAAAAGCTCGACTTGAAGTCAGCCTACTGGTTGTATGAGGCCTTAGCGATGGTGGTCGAAAGCCACTACGCAGACTTCATTCAGGCCGATCTGGATTACCAAAAAGAACTGGGCGAATGGGCCCGCCGCAAGCTTGCGGCAGTCGCTGCGGAAGCAGACAAGTTAGACGGTGAGGCTTTGACGGCGTATCTGACGGCGCAAAACCAGGAGATCGTCGCCCATTACAACCAAGTCACCCAAGACTTCTTGTTCGACTTGATCGCGCAAGGCACGGAATTGTCGGCCTTGACTTTCAAGATGGATCCCAACCTGTGAGTGGCAAGCGGCTGCGGCCGCTTTTTTGCTGGGCCGCGGTGCTCGACTAACATGGGTAATCGTGTTACCGTGTAACTATCAAAACGGATGGAGAAAAATTATGCCAGAAGTACGGTTTCACAGTGTTTTTGATATCATCGGCCCGGTCATGGTCGGTCCAAGCTCTTCGCATACCGCCGGCGCGGCCCGGATCGGGCGTGTCGTCCGTGAAATTTTTGGTGAAGCGCCTGAGCGTATCGATGTGTATTTGTATGAATCGTTTGCCAAGACGTATCGCGGCCACGGTACCGACGTCGCCATTGTCGGCGGGTTGTTGGGCATGGCGCCAGATGACGCGCGCTTGCCGGACTCGTTGAAGATCGCTCATGAGCAAGGCATCAAAGTGACTTTCGTGCCTAAGTCGGACAAAGTCGACCATCCTAACTCTGCGCGAATCGCGTTGCAAAAAGGCGAGCATAAGCTGACCGTTTTGGGCGAGTCGATCGGCGGTGGGAATATCCGGATCACCGAGTTGAACGGGTTTAAGATCTCCTTGTCGATGGGGACCCCGACTTATATCACGATCCACGACGACGTGCCCGGGATGATCGCCGCGGTCACTCAGATCTTCTCTGAAGCGACGATCAATATCGGCACGATGACGGTCACGCGGGAAGCCAAAGGTGAACGGGCGATCATGATCATCGAAGTCGATGCTTATGAACCAGAGATCTTGGCGCGGTTGCGCGACTTGCCGCACATGGTCAACGTGACGTTCTTCGAATAGGAAGAGGAGACAAACATGTTTTATACGATCAGTGAATTAGTCGAACAAGCACACCATTATCCCTCTGTCGCGGAGCTGATGATCGCGACAGAATTGGACAACACAACTCGGACGCGCGAACAGGTGCGCAACATGATGGCACGGAACCTAGAGGTCATGGAACAGTCTGTCAAAGAAGGGGTTGCCGGCGTAAAGTCGCGCACCGGTTTGACCGGCGGCGAGGCCAAAAAAATGGACGCCTATATTCAAGCAGGCGATTTCTTGTCCGGTCAACCGATCCTCGAAGCAGTCCGTAACGCGGTTGCGGTTAATGAGGTCAACGCCAAAATGGGTCTGATCTGCGCGACGCCGACCGCCGGTTCCGCCGGCGTGTTGGCTGGTGTGTTAACAGCGACGCGCGATCGTCTGAAGTTGACTCGCGACCAACAGATCGATTTCTTGTTTAGTGCCGGCGCATTCGGGTTGGTCATCGCCAACAACGCCGGCATCGCTGGGGCTGAAGGCGGCTGTCAAGAAGAAGTCGGCTCGGCCGCGGCGATGGCGGCAGCCGCTCTGGTGCTGGCCAAAGGTGGCAGCGTTGAGCAGGCGAGTGCGGCTGTTGCCATTACGCTTCAGAACATGATGGGGCTGGTTTGTGACCCTGTCGCCGGGTTGGTAGAGGTGCCTTGCGTCAAGCGTAATGCGCTGGGGGCCAGTCAAGCGATGATTTCAGCAGACATGGCGCTTACGGGGATGATCTCGGTGATTCCAACCGATGAAGTGATCGACGCTGTGCGTCGCGTCGGCGTGCAATTGCCAAGCAGCTTGCGGGAAACCGGCGAAGGCGGCTTGGCCGCGACACCGACTGCGGTACGGCTCAAGAAAGAGATTTTTGGGTAATCTGCAGATATTTGGCATTCTGGTATAGTACAGCCAGCAACTATGTTATACTTAATGTGAATTTGATGAGGAGTCGTGAGGCATGGGTGAAGAAGACAATGATCGCATCTTAATTTTGGATGTGTTAGGCCGGATCAACAAAAAATTGAATATTCATTCGAGCTCGCTTTTATTCCTTGAATTTGGCTTTACGCAAGATGAAATCGATCAGCTTAACCAGTTCATGATGACACAGATGATTGCAGACCACACGGTGACGACTAAGGCGTTGGGGCGTGTGGTCGAAGCCACTAAGCCAGAGCTTGGTGGTGAACAGTCGCAGGCCTTTGCTGTCCGTTTAATGCGTGCCTGGGTTGAAGAAGGCATGTTCAAAGGCGTGATGGATTAAGCACTAGAGCCGCAAGGGATACAGCCCCTTAGCGGCTCTTTTTTTGTAAAAAGGCCAGAAAAAGGCCAGATTTGAGCTAGTTAACTGTTTTTCTGGTGTCCTCGCCGGCTACATACTTATTGAATAAAGATTCAGCGCGAACGACACCAGATTTGGTTTGGTGGATGTAGTGTCCGAGCGTGAACCGGCCGTTGGAATGTCCCAACACCGCCGCAATATCGGCGATGTCGGCACCGGCCTGGCTGGATAGGGTCGCCTTGGTGTGGCGCAGACCGTGTAAGGAGATTCGATGTACGCCGGCAGTCTTACAGACCGTCGTCATCCAACGAGTAGGATCATCGCCAGACATGAGGTTCGTTGGATCGTCCTGAGACGTAAAAATCCAATTCTCCTTGGTGATCATCTGCTGTCCCTGATCTTGGCGCCATTGAAGCTGATCGGCTTGCCACGTCCGCAAGGCATCGATGGCATCGCCGTCAAGCAGGAGCTGGCGCATGCCGCTCACAGTTTTGGTGGCACCGATGTACTCGCCGAGCTCATCCGAGTATTTGACGGCACGCTGCACCTTGAGTTCGCCAGTCTCCCAGTTGATATCCGACCACTTAAGCGCGCGCACTTCGCTGCGGCGCATTCCAGTCGACGCGGTGACCGACAAAAAGGCATGGCTCATCGCCCATTGCTGATTCGGTGAGACATCTTCTTGGGACATGGCGCGCAGAGTTTCCATAAAGGTCCGCAGCTCCTCGAGGTCAAACCAGTTCTGCTTGATTGTCTTCTTCGCCACCTTGCCTTTGCGGGGATTCTGGATGTAGTCGAATGGGTTAGTTTGGATGTAACCGCAACGAACGGCGAACCGCATGATCTGCGAGGCGCGTGCCTTGAAGTCATCCCAGCGCACGAAGCGCTTGGCGACGTCTAGCGTCCACTTCTCAGCATCCATGATGGTGATTGCGTCGACGAAGTACTCGCCGAGTTCGGGGAGGATGTGATTCTCGAACTGCTTCTTCACCTTAGATGAAGTGCTGGGCTCGACGTTCGGTTTGTACAGCGGCCACCATTGCTCGTAGACGTCGCTGAAGCGCACACGGGTAATCTTCTTCACGATGGTCGTTTGCGCCTTGAATTCGGCTTGTGCGGCCTCATAAGCGTCCTTAGCATCAAGCTTCGTTGAGAAGCCCCGGCGGTTGAAATATTTTTCTTCGCCGGTTTTCTGATTTGTGCCCAAGTATCCCTTGACCTGCCAAAACTTCTTTGAGTTGTTTTTCTTGGTGTAACTTGTATATTTTGTCATTTGTATTGTCCTTTCGTTCGCGCTCGCACACGCAATTTAGGACAAGAGGGTGGGCATCACCTCCTTTCAGGTGTAAAATGAGTACACAAAGAGCACACACCTGTTGTAAGTTTTTTGCCATTGCGTCCACCCTCTACCGGCCAAAGTTGAGGGGTGGGCGCTTTTTCATTTTTATTTATTCAAGTTTTGCACTGCATATTGCGCTTCTGCGGCAGTGAATTTCTCACCGTATGACGAAGAAAGTTGTTGCTGAATATCCGCAGTGGACATCTGCTGTTCGGATTGATAGCTCTTAGCTTTTTCTAACGCGTTTTTGTTGTAGTCAACTTTAATATGGTCGACTGCATATTGTGCTTCGGCTGCGGTAAACTTTTCACCGCTAGCTGAGGAAAGCTGATCGTAGATGCCTTGCTTGGACATGTACTCGCTGTCACCGTAGTCTTGTCCCTTTTTCATTGCGTTCTCGTTATAGTTCGCTTTCAAGTTGTCAACAGCATACTGGGCAGCCTTCGCATCGAAGTTACCACCATATTCGGATGTAAGCTGATCATAGATTCCTTGTTTTGACATGTGCATCTTTGAAGAATATCCCTTGGCTTGCAATAGCGCGTTGAGATAGTCTACTGGAACGTTCGGCTTCTTAGACGATGATGTTGCTTTTGCTTCGCTATTTGATGAACTTGATTTTTTTGAAGACGATGATTTTTTTGCTACTTTTGATGATGAAGTGGATTCTTTGGAACTGGAATCATCATCGCCGGAGCCCCCAATCCCGTTCACCCCGACAATTACAAAAAAGACAACGATAACCCAAAACCAGACGCGCTTATAAAATGGTTTCTTTACTTTCGGAGCTTTTGTTCCGAGCTGTTTCTTAGCCATAATAATTCCCCCAAATTCAATTTTCCCCAGCTTTTAACGCCGTTCCGGTCTGGGCGTATTGTTATATGGTTAATTACGACGATCTTCGTCGACGATAGCTTGCTCAATGATCTTGCGTAGCTCTAAAACTTGTGGTTTCTCTTTTTTCAAGAAGGTAACAGTATTCTCATCTTTGACGGCATCGAATATGCCAGCCTTAGTATCTGTCGAGCCAGGGTAAACAAACTGAAAGTACCCAACGGTCACACCCGGCTCCTTAATTTGAAAGCCCGTAAGCGTAGAAAGCCGGATTGACTTCTCACCGTCAAGTCCTTGCAAAATGAGATTTGAAAGAGTTCCACCACGAGTGATACGAACGAAGTGATCATCAACTCGGATCACATTCTTTTGAAATTGGAAAGATTTTTCACCTTCAACCGGTGGATAAATATTTGTGTTTTCTGGTGCATTTTCATCCCTTTTTCCAAACATAATAATTCCCCCACATGGTAATATATATTTGGTGATAGCATATTACCCAGCCCCTTTGTCCGTGCCCGCGGATGAGGGGGCTTTTTCTATTCTGCGGGTAAAAGTCGTTTCGCGGCGCGCCAAACATTTTCTTCGTAACCCATCGGAATCATAAACTCATTAACGAAGTCGGCGATGTTAAACATTGATTGAGGCGTATCGCTTGGTACATAGCACTCCATCAAAATATCAATCGCCCCACGGGTGGCCGCAGCCTCCTCAGGGTCTGTTGGTGTGCGTGTGTATTGAGCATTATCAGTACCATCTGCGAGTACGTGGCTAAATTCATGCGCAAACTGCAATGGAATTTCCTGTTTTCGAGCCCAGCCAAGGTTCATGAAAACTAGTCTTTGTGACGGAATAGCCAACGGAATCCAATCAGGTGCATGCGTGCCAGCATCGACGTTTATGTGATGGTCGAAGGCAAAGGACAACAAAGGGTCAAGACTAACAGCCATCTACTTACCTCCATCAAGGATACGGCGAATCATTTCCATTTCTTCCGGTGGAATAGGCCGGCCATTCCAAGACATGATGGTGTCAGGATCGTCAGAGGCTGCTTTCAAGTCGATTTGTCTTGGCTCGATTTCATCAGCTTCACCTGTTAAATCAGCATAGGTGACATCTAAGACCTTTGCCGTAGCAAGAATTGAAGGCTTTGATGGCGTGTAGTCAGTCTTGTTCCACTTGTAGATGGCATTGATACTTAATCCGGCTCTTAGCGCAACTTCTTGTAAGCTAAGTCCGCGTAATTTTGCATATTTTTTTGTGTTCTCAAACAGCAGTGTCACGGCGTTTGTCCTCCCAAAACTGCTGTTGACAAATAATCTTAGAGATTAAAGTATTGACAATAATAATCCTGAAGATTATAGTTTAGTCATCAGCTTGGTTGTTAAGTTGTTAAAGAAAAGCAATCCACTTCCTGTAATCGTTGGCAGACGAGTAAAAGTAGGATGCGGTCGCGGTTCTTTAACTATGCCCTGATTTTATCCTAAGGATTAAAAAAGGTCAACACTTTAATAGCTGAAATCTTTAATTAACAAAAGGAAGTAGGTGAACCAAGGAATGACGCTGATTGAGAAACGTTTCAAGAAGCGGCTCATTGACAAAGAAATGAGCCAAAAAGAAGTGGCTGACCACTTCGGCTGGTCAAGCCAGTATCTCCGTCAATTGTTAACCTGGATTATTCATAGAATTTCAAAAAAGCAGCGCAATCCCATGATTCACACGGGACTGCGCTGCTTTGGTGTTTCACCCATTGGGTGCGCCTATATGCTAAGGTTGAGTCGACGAAAACCATCAC